>JAIOSM010000211.1 GCA_021107575.1 Desulfobacteraceae bacterium
GCTTGGAAAAAACATTGCAAGTGCAGAGTTCTGTACACCTATACTATCTTTGCACGGACATATTGACCATCTCATGGGAAAAGCTGATTTTGTATTTTTACCATTCTATTTTGAGGAACCAAAAGAAGAAAAAACAAAAAGAAGACAGCATTGCTATTATACTCAATTTATCCCTTCAGTCATATCCAATCTTCCAAGTATAGATGAAAAAAGATTAATATCGCCCATAGTGAAATATTTATATACAAATTTTTATACCAAAATTGAATTATACAAATCCTTAAAAACTATACTCCCGGAAGGAATATCATTTTTTAATATATCTTCTGCCTGGGACAGAGCTTCTGAACTTAAAACCAAAAACCAGATACATCTTAAAAAGATTTATTCCGATCAAAGGGATGGCTCATCAAACCTGAATGTAGTTCTTGTTGGCAGACCATACACAATACTTTCAAAAAGTTTAAACAGTAAGATACCTGATATTTTTGCAAATCTTGATGTTAAAGCCTTTTATCAGGATATGCTCGATTATGAAAACCACGATTTTTCTGATATTGACGGACTTCTTGAAGAAATCCACTGGCACCATGCAGCTGAGATTTTGAAGGCAACATATATCGCAGCAAATACTGACAACCTTTATCCAGTCTACATATCTTCATTTAATTGTTCTCCTGACTCTTTTTGTAAAGACTATTTTAAGCAAATAATGGAAGCTTATAAAAAACCATACCTTATCTTGGAACTTGATGAACATGATTCAAGTGTGGGTTATGAGACCAGGATTGAAGCTGCAATAAGGTCTTTTAGCAATCATAAACAATTTTCTTCTAATAAGCAAACAATCGATTTTAAAGATATTAACCCTGAATTCTCACCTGATCTTAAAAATAAAGATATATTTTTCCCAAACTGGGATGACATTACCGGTAAATTTCTGGTCAGCATACTAAAAAGCGAAGGATATAACGCATACTTAATGGAAGAGACTGAAGAAACCCTGAAACAATGCCTTAGAACCAACACTGGGCAGTGTATCCCCCTTAATGCACTCGCAAGTAGTTTTATCTATACAGTTAAAAAATATAATCTTGACCCTGCGAATTCATTATTATGGGTAGGAAAATCTGAAATTGCCTGCAATATAAAGCTCTATCCACACCACATAAAACAAATACTCAAAAAAGAAAAGAATGGTTTTGAACATTCTAAGGTTTTTTCAGGTGAGGTATCCCTTATGAATATTTCTATGAAAGCAGGCGCTAATGCATACTTTGCATATATGTTTGGGGGGTTATTAAGAAAAGTTGGATGCCAGATAAGACCATATGAAATTTATAAGGGAGAAACTGATGCTGCAATTAAAAATGCCACATCAATTATTTCCAGGGCCTTTAGAAACAAAACATCTAAAGAAGAGGCCCTTAAAGAAGCACTCTCTCCTTTCGCAAAAATTAAGATCAGAAAAGAAAAGCGACCAAAGGTCTCTATATTTGGGGACTTATACATGAGAGATAACAATATAATCAATCAGGATCTTATCAATTTTATTGAAAAAAATGGTGGGGAGGTGGTTACAACTCCATACTCCAGATTTATAAGAATGATCGCTTCTACATATTTTAAAAAATGGTTTAAAGAGGGAAAATATCTGCACCTTGTCTCAAACAAAACTCTCCTTTTTGCAACTACTCAAATGGAAAAAAAGTTCTATAAATACTTTGCGCCCTTATTAAATGAAAATGAATTAGATTACTCTGACTCTCCTGAAAAGATCCTTGGAGAATATGGTATGCGTACTGAACATACTGGCGAATCCATGGATAATATTCTTAAAATTCATTATGTTTTAAAAGAACACCCGGACATCTCACTTTTTGTTCAAGTCAGCCCTTCCTTTTGCTGCCCTTCCATGGTTACAGAAGCCATGGCTGAAAAAATAGAGAGCAACACAGGAGTTCCTGTGGTATGCATTACTTATGACCTTTCAGGAGGAAACAAAAATAACGTAATTATCCCTTTTCTAAAATTTTCGAAAAAAGAAACTATTCAGAAAAAACTAATGGAAGATTTTCTATGAATACTGAAGACATCAGTCTGCCTGGTTCCTGGTAAATATGCCTCAATTTTAGGGTGTTCATGAATAAATTGGGCTTGATATTCATTTCTAAACAAATTGTATTTACTGAATTTCTCAGAAGCACGTCTGTATGACAAATAATAAGCATCATAATTTCTTAGAGATTTTGGGTCTTCCAATTCAGCAATCTTATAAAAATTTTTATATGCAAATACTAAAAGGCCCTCAAATGCATCAAGGTACTCTTCTAAACTATCAAGGTGCATGCGTATGACATTATTTTTATAATATTCTTCTATCTGAAAAATCCATTGGATATCTTTTTTAT
>JAIOSM010000496.1 GCA_021107575.1 Desulfobacteraceae bacterium
ATTAGGTTCTGTTATAAGAAGGATCTGCCCGGGCAGAAATGCTGTTCCCTGATTAAAGGAAAAAGCAGAAGGTATACTTTCTGCAGTAGCTTCGTTTTGATCATTAAAGCCAGTAACACTCCATATGTATTTTTCACCCGGTTGCATGCGAGCTTTTAATATATCTGGTCTGAGCGTATATTCTCCCTGCCTTGTATATGCTGCGAATATACGTTCTTCCTTTGTTGTTGAAAAAATACTTATCAGATAAACTGAACTTTTATTTATAGGTTTCCATTTAAAAGTCAAAGACCCGTATGTAATATCTTCCCCATCAACAGGCTGAATTAACGGAATTGAAGCAAGCGCTTTTTTTTCGTCTGAAGTTACAAAATAGATTGCATAGGGGAATTTAATGTTCATCGCAGGATCAGTAATCACAAAACGTACATTATGACTTCCAAACTGAAAAGTCGGCATGGGTGGAATATTAGGATATTTTAATATTACAGACGGGCCCTTATTAAGATGTTTAAAAACATAACCCCGTCTTTTGCCATCAATCTCCCAGTGCCCTTTCAAATGCCCGGAACCGGAATAATCGATTCTTACAGACAATGCCGGCGGTTTCTGATTTCTCTTTATTGTAATTTCCGGTCTGTTGTTTTCAAAATAAAGCTGAATACGGCTGATTGTAAGTCTGCCCACCGTCTGTCTTATAAATACAGGGTTTGGTCCTACTATTGTAATGGCACCTCCTACAGTTGCCCTAAGCCTGACAGTATAAGTTCCTGGTTTTGAATAAGTATGATTTGATAAAATGCTTAAGGTTCTAGGTGAATAAGGATCTGTATTATAAATATGATCTTCACTTGTTCCATCTCCGTAATCAACAAACACATTGAGAATATCAGCAGAAGCCCCTGTGACCTGGACGACACTCGTAAACACAACCTGTTGACCTGGCATTGCAAAATTGATGTTTGAAGTTATTGAAATTGCTTGTACTTGATTACTAAACAATAATAAAAAAGCGCAGACTGTAAATAATATATATATTGTCCGGTTTAAGTACTTAAATAATTGCATAATATACCTCCTTTAAAAGGATATCTCAAAATCCCCTGATAATGTCATATAAACAATGGTCTCTTCAGTTTCAATATCCATTATTCTATCTTTTGTTTTCCCATAACTTGCGCCAAGACTTGCCTTGGGAGAAAAAATACCCCATATTCTTTTTGGATGCGTATAAGTCATCTGAAAATCATTGGAATAATAATCCTGATCAACTGTATCATCACTTGCTGTTATATTTGAAAAACTACTCGTATTATTGATTGAAATATTTTTTAACAGAACTACAGTCACAGCCAGGCCATACGTGTCAGTATCAGTGTACACATCAGTTTGAAAATCTTTATAGCGATTAAAACCTATTGAAGGCTGGATTGAAAACACTTCTTTAAAATAAGAGGCCGACAGATTAAGATTAAGACTACTTGAATCAAAATCGGCATCTGTTCTGTCGTTGGTTTTAGAATAAGATGGAGTGAAAAAAAGGCTATAAGTATCTTTCATGTATGAAATGTTTGAAGAGTATGTGTCTACAATACTATCAGCTGCTTGAACCTGATTTTCCTCCATCATCCTAAACCATCTAAATTCCATGGGAACAGTTGAAAAAATATTAAGTCTATACTCAAAATTGTATGTTGTGAAATTAGTCCTCCCATAAGGAGAATCATGCTCAACATCATGATTGTGTTCTGTATACCTGGCTAAAACCGACTGTTTTTCGAATGTAAGATCACCACTTATTGTGTAACCTTCCCAATCATTCATATGAAAGTTGCCCGGCACCTTATAATAAAGCCCGGTATATTCATACTCAGTCCAGTAATGGAACTTCCCGATACATCCTTCTGCCCTGAACAAATATGCCTTATCAGATTTAGCATTAATGGTATCTGCCGTGTCAGAATCGTAATTTGATCTGTCAAATTCAAAAGTTGTGTAAAGTTTTCGCTCAAAAAAATCTGTTGTTAAAATAACCCCCTTAACATCGCCTTTGGTTCCACCGGCGGTATCCCATTGACCAAAAGATTCATCATCAGCCTCTGTGCCTCCGCTTACATAGATGGCTTTAATATTTGCCCTGTTCTTAAACAGATCAAGATCTCCTACAGCGCCAAAAATATGATCCTTATCATCAAGCTCAAGCCCATAGTCACCATCTGATCCATATATTGTATCTGATCTTACAACAAAACCTGAAAACCCGGCAACTCCATATTCGGCAACAAGCTTCCCACCTCGTCGGGCCAGGTTATCAACAGTATTTCTTGATTCATTGATAAGAACATCTCCCACTGAGGTTTCAAGCATATATTTACTCTTCTGGTATTTGCCTATAAACAAAAAATCAACCAGTTCAAGATTATCTTCCAGAGGCTCTTCTATGGGGATCTCCTCATCATAATACCGTCCATTGGCTTTAAAACTAAAGGACCATGGTCCCTGGGCTAAAAAGTTTTCAGTCCCAAAATTGGCTGCAGCCTCCCAGGCTGACATTTCTCTATCTTTAGCGTCCTGGTATTTCTTAATAATTCTTGTGTATCCAACAGATGCTGTATTTCTTGAGTATGCTGTTTCAAACCATTTTGAATGGCGGGTCGTAAATTGAAATTGCTCCATTACCTGTTCACCATCCAGAGTAGTAAAGACCACGGTAAGCTGATGATTGCCAGGCTGTATAACCTGAACAGGACGAAACTCAAACAGAGTCCCATCTAATCGAATAAGTGCGCTGACATCAGTCATGTCAAACTCAACATACAAAGATTCTTTAACGTAAGGGATATTGATATTACACTCAATCATAGGTTTTTTATCATAGACCACGCTATCATTTAAAGGTGTAATCATTTGAACATTTTGTACACTGTTTTCCTGGGATATATCTTGTGACGTGGCTTTTGCATAAGAATTAAAAACACAGGAAATCAATAGACATATTTGAACACAAACACAAACTTTAGTAATCTTGCCCAACGAATAAACAGATGTATTAAGCTCACAGTTCAATGATAAATTTTTATTTTGAAATATCATAAATAAAGGCCCCATTATTTACTTTAAATATATTAACCTAAAAATCTATAAACCATTCAAATTACTTATATGTCCAATAAAAAAATGTCAAATTGTTTCCCCGGAATATAGATTGCTGTTATTAATAAAGTTTAATCTCATCAATCCATATTATACTTTTTTTATTATTGTTCTCGCTATCAAAACCCAGGGCAACACCCTGGATAAAAGTTAAATCAATCCTGTCATTTGAGCTGCCTTCCCAGGAAGGGCGTTTTAATTCACTCCAGGGAATCTTGATTTGCTGCCAGTCTTTTACCATTTTCTTATTGGTATTGATGGCCATCTCAAAATGATGCAAATCATCTGAAGCCTTGCCCTGATAGACAATAAAGTGAAAATTCTTGTTCACCTCCTTTGCCAAAATATTAAAGGATATTCCTTTTGTCCCTTTAAAACTTAATGGTGTTGGGTAAACCAGACTACATGTTCCCCAGCCATCATTAGAAACCTGATATTCAACTTTTAGAGCATGGGCTTGCTTTTTTAACTCGCACTTAAATTCTATTTTTGTATCTTTATTTGCATCAGAAAACACTGCCCATTTTGAACACCCATCTACAAAATCAGCTATATTAGAAACAGATTTTTGTGGAGCACAAGCTTTTGTTTCTTTACCGGCTTGCTCTACAGACTTATTTTTTTGATTTTGTTTACCTTTATGATTGCTTTTGCTACTTTTTGATAAAACCTTTTTTTGGGGAGCAGTATAAGAGACCTTTTGCTTGAACTTATTATAAAACAAATTCAAAAGTGGAACAAATTCTCTTACAGCTTTTTTATTACCTGCCGGGAGGGGATGGTCATCCCCTTTCGGAGCATAAAACAAAGTATTTTTACCTTTTTGATAAACATGTTCTACTCTGTTATTATGAATACGATGATGGTTGTCAGGTCCAGTCAGAGTATTATAAAAATCATAAACGCCTACATTATAACCTTTATAATTTTTCAACCAATCATAAATCAGCCAGTTATTAAAAGCCCGGGCATTTTTGGAAAGACTTCTATCCTGCACAGGAGGAGCTGTGATTGCGATAAAAAGAGTTTCAGGATGCTTTGCGAAATAAGATAAAATTTTATTGTAGGTGGCCTTTGCATTGGCAACAGTTAATCCTCCACCACTTCTTGGAAGATCTCCGGGCCGGCCTTCTATTTCTGAATTTGGATAACAGGATTTAAACATTATTATCCTGTTATTCCCGCCAGGATTCGATATATTCCTTTTATAAGACGAATGCCTGTTATTTTCACGCAACAGAGCTTTCATGTACTTAGTAGTTTTAGAACCTGCAAACCACTCAGTCCAGTTAACTATATCTGTTCGATCACCAATATTGGAAGGTCCCCATCCATAATTTGTATCACTCACAAAGTAATTATTCTTACCAAGGGCCCTGCCAAGCCCGCCATCACCGTCGCTCAACCAATTTTCTCCACAGGAGTGGTGAATAAATATTAATTTAACAGGAGTTTCAGGTGCTTTTTTAAAAACCTCTCTTGCATGAACTGACTGCTGAAACGTCACTATCAGCACAAGCAACAATAATATACGATTAATAATTTTCATTCCCTTGTTATCCTTTTTAATTACTTTTGCCATAAATAACCTTTTTGAAAGTTATATTTATAAAATAAGTAGTTCCAAAACTTAAAAAGGTTCAAATGGAAAAAATTAAATTTGCATTATTATAACTCCTCGCCCTTTAATCCCAAGCTTATCAATTTATATCCGTCATCTGTTTTTAAAAATAAAAAATGATTTTTAGCGTCCAACTCTAATATGCCTTTTTTATTTCTGTATGAAACTACAACATCAAAAACAGGATTTTGCCAGTGTTTATAGTTCTCACACAAATCAAAATATTGCTTATTCTGAGCATTTCTCCAGATAAATGGCTCTATGGGGTACCTTTGAATAGAATAAGATAGTATCCCTTGCCGAAAATCATTCATTTGCTGTAGCAATACTTTTTTATTTTTTGCCAAAAAATCATTTATATCCTTTTTAATCCAATCTGATTTTCTATTTGACCAGAAAGTAATTTCTGAAAAACAATTATCTCTAAGTGCATTAATATTGGTTGATATTAAAAAATTTGATTCAAACCAATGTTTGAATTCCTTTTCAAAATTAATAAACGAATAATATTTCCCATTTGTTCCTTTAAATGAATCTCTAATCAACTCATTTCCCTTAGTTCCCATTATTTTTAATGAAAACCAATCAAGATTCCTCTCATACTTAAAATTTTCGATTAGAATTTCATTATCCTCATTTATTAGATGAGTTTGCCCTCCTTTCCAGCTCCAATGTTCACACTTTTTTTTATCTGAATATTTTTCCCCACCCCAACAGACTCTCTCGGCATTTTCTAAGACTACAGCCATATTATTTCGAAACGGTAAGGCATCACTATATAGAGCAGGAATAATTTTGTGTCCGTTTTTATCAAAGAATCCAACTTTATCAGTAGTTTTATCCCTGAATCTAATTTTTTCTTCATGCTCACAATCAGGAGCATTATCCCACATATAAAGGCTGTTCCTCCCGACCTTTTCTCCATTTTTTAACAAGTAATAACTTTTATGAGTTTTTTCATCAATATACTCATATACAGCAATTATGTTTTTAAATTGTTTGGCAATTGTAAAAATGAATTTTGGATGAATCTTAATATTTTGATTAGAATCTTTATATCCAATCAGTTCTGTTTTATCATCCTGAAAGGAAGTCCAGATTTCAGGATTTAGGATCTGTGCTTTTTGATATCTGATATGGAAACATGGTAGCTGAGGGAATGTACAGCTTTGCAAAAATAACCGGAAGAGGGGCGATGGATTACTGCTATCATGTCAAAGGACTCAGCCGTGGTCTTCACCCTCCGGGAATTTTTTCACTTGCCCATGCAACCAGTACAAGGGGCGCAGACCACCTCAGGGGAAGAGTCTGGGCAAGTGGCGAGAATGACCA
>JAIOSM010000490.1 GCA_021107575.1 Desulfobacteraceae bacterium
ACCTAAGCAAATTGAAGTTCGTTGTGAAGATTGATTATTTCTTTAATTTCGCCGTTTCAGCTGACTTTAGGCAACAGAGCGACCATTTAGTTTATTCTAGGGAATGGGGTCGGGTCGCGCTAACTATCTAAGACTATAAGTGAACAATCGTAAAAGCACCTCTATTCAGGCCGTATATCGCATTTGTCAGGGGCAAAAAGAGCATTATTCACCAATGACTCTGAATTTTGAGGACAAAAAGAGGAACCGGATTAAAACCCCATAGACCGTAAACGCGGCTCACTCCAACATAATTGTAAACGGAATGAAGACAAGCTTCACTCCGTTTACAATCTTTAACGTTATGTTTTTGAAAGGTAAAGATTGATGCCTGGGAAACAAGCCAATGTAACTCGACGTGGTGTGATCAACGAGAAGGATGCGGAGTCAATCCTCGCAAGACTTTCATCTGTGATTCCTGTTCCTCGTTATAGTGATTACGGGATAGACTTTTTCTGCCAAGAATATTCGAAAGAAACTCGAACATCCCACCAGGTCAAAAGCATTTACGGCATTCAAATTAAACCCAATTTAAATGAATATGTATTGGGTGGTTTTGATAAAAATAAAAATTGGAAACAGTATGAGCTGACATGGTACAGGTATCTTAGTATCCCTTACTTTTTAGGCATTATCACAAATGGCGGAAACGACCTTTCAATTTTCAGCTTGATTTCACTGAAATGTGTTTTCCACAAAACATCTGCTACACCCTATATGATTAAAGTCGAATCTGAATGTAATGCTGAACAGCCTTTTAAATTCAAAGAGCCGATTGCAAACAGAACCGACAAGTGCGAAGAATGGACATGTAATCTTGGATTGCCAATTATACAGCTAAATCGTACCCAACTTGGAAACACACAATTGATAGAACGTTGCAAGGGAGTACTAAATAAATGGATTTCACTGGATAGAATTAATGCGCTTTTTTTAAGCTTTGGCATAGATAGAGTTATAAGTTACAAGAATTGGATGCCCAATAAAGTAGATTTAAACGACATTACATTTTGGGATTATTGGCAAACACCATTAAATAAAGAGGTGTTACATAATATCTCTAAAATTGCAGGGCCATGTTTGGCGTTGATGAATAAAAACTATGAAGCATCAACTGGTGAATGGATGCCCGGTTTAAAAGAACTACATCAATGGATGAAAACCAATAATTTGGATGACCCACTTATATCAACATTTGAAAAGCAGAAATAAGCCTGGTAATAAGGCTTTAGTTGTCAATAGATATTAATTGAACTTATATAAAAGTAAATCAGCTTTTTTATCTGACAGATGGTAGCTGGATTCTTGAAAACGCTTAATATCATAGACGACAGCATGATGCCATCGGTTGGTAAAAAACATATCAGTTAGCCCCTTAAAGCACGACAGTTTAGTACTTCGGAGTCCGAAAGCATGCCTGAATCCTTTTCTACAACGCATGAGAAAGTGCAGTTTTATTGGCAAGAAGGATGCAAAATCGCTAGAGAACAAAAGGATTATATCGCTGCAATTGCTCTAATAATCAAAGCCTTAAATATTGCTAAAAAGAGCACAGTTTGTGATTCAAATTATAAATATTCGAGAAATTACCAGTTTTATAGACAACTTACACTACTTGCCTTGAAAGCTGAATTACCGGAAGATGCTCTTAAATATGCCAAATTATGTAATCGGCCAGATTTTATAGCTGACGCATATTTTGAAAATAATCAATTCGAAAAATGCTTATCGTACTATATGGCGTTGACCGAACCTTATACAATATTTCCGGGCTGGACATGGTCTCCTAGCGATAATCTCTCTCGGAATCGGCTTCCTAAAGTTGCAAAGTCTTTTTTTCATCTAATCAACAACTTTCCGGAAAAATATAATTTGCACAAAATTCAGGAAAATTATGGGTGGCTGTATAATCAGGTCATTTCAAGATTCGGCTCATTGGAAGATGCTTTTTCTTATTATAGAATTTATGAGAAGCAATCATCAGTAAAAAAAGGACGAAAAAAGAGATTAAAAAATGGGAAGGGAAACACAGGCAAGATGAAGGCTCAGGAAATCCTGAAAAGTCATCGGAGCTTTAAAAAATATTATTTCAATAAAATTGCTCAATTAAGCGTTCTCTTAAATCAAGGTGCATTAAAACAGGCAAAAACAGAAATGGTTAAACTTTATGAGCGGTACAAGGATTTAGAATCAGAAACAGGTAGTAAAGTAATAGGAAATGGAAAAGTAATTAATTTGCCTGTTGAATATGCGGATCTAATAACGGACATTACAGAAATATTTTTACTTAATCAAGAATTTGATAAAGCGTTGTCATGGACCTATAAACACGTCGATGTGCATTGGAGATATTTTGACTATTATATAAACTTAAAATATTTGCTATATATAGATTTAACAGGAAAAGATCTTATCCGAATGGGTTTTAGCTCAACTTTTTGTAGAAATATCGGCTCAGTTATGTGTCAGCAGTTTTATAGACCTTCCATATTTGCAAAAAGAAATATTGAAGATATGATAAATCGATGTGAAGGTCGACTTTCAACTCATATTAAAGGTCTGGATAATAGCTATTTAAGCTATCTAAATGCCAAATATATAAATAGAAAGCTGTTTCGCGAAAGATGTAGGCCCGGTCCTTCTTTGTATTGTCACGTTCATGAGCTATTTGGTGGCAAGTATCGAAAATATAACTTAGATCATGATATTACTTTTCAATCTATAGAAGACAAGAAGAATATTAATCCAGAAGCTCAGGATGGTATTGAAAAAAATTGGGTTCACATTGCATTTTCTACATGTCATGAGTTGGTTCAATTGATATCGGATCTTTGTACAAATTGCGAAAATGAGTTAAGGAGAGAAAAAGGAATTCCGGAAATAGGTTGCCAATGGAAATCTGAAACAGAAATCTATGCAATTATAAAGGAGCTATTAGCAAATTACGAAGTTATACGTCATCATTCACCTACATGGCTGGCCCCCATGCACCTTGATGTATATGTGCCTGAATTAAGTTTGGCCATAGAATATCAAGGCCAACAACATTATATGCCTGTAGATATCTTCGGAGGTGAGGAAGGTTTTAAGAAAACAAAGGTTCGCGATACTATTAAAAAGAAACTATGCCAGCAAAATAAAGTTTATCTTTTATGTATAAGCTATGATGATGAAGAACCTGAAAAGACAATTGGTGATTTCATCAAAAAGAAGTTGAGGTTAATGATTAATTAATCAGACCTGAATTTGGTTATCTTAAAAATTGGTAAATATAAAGAAGATGACACATAATTCTACTCATATTTAACATAGGAAAATTATATAAAATAATCGAAACATAACAAGGCTTTTGCAGCGGAGCGCAAAAAGCGCGCGCCCGCTGAAAAGCAACGTTGAGCGACGAAATGGTGCACTTAAAAACGAAATCGAAGGATGGGTAGTTATGCCAAAGGAAATTTTTCAATTTAAGGTCGGCGAGTTTGACTGCATCTCGGTCAACGATGGATACCTCGACATGAGGATCGAGGATTTTTTTTCGAACGTTGATCGACATGATCTTGAGCAAGTCCTTAGAAGGCGCAACTGGCCAATCGGTCATATCCCATCACCACTTACGAGTTTGTACATCAATACGGGTGAGCATCACGTTTTAGTTGACGCGGGGGCGGGGGATATATTCTTGAACGCGGGGAGATTGCCAAGAAATCTGGAGAAAGCCGGAGTCGATCTTGCCGAAATCGACAAGGTGGTGATAGCACACGCACATGCGGATCACATTGGAGGACTTTTGAATGAAGATGGAGCACCGACCTATCCGAATGCTCGTGTGTATACACTGGAAAGGGAGTGGGATTTCTGGCTCGCTGAGGATGCGCTGGAAAAGGTCCCTGGTTTTGAACTTGCGATCAAGGCTGCTCACAAGGTGTTCGACAGCATAAGGGAGCGTTTTATCTTTGTTCAGCCGGATGATGAGGTTGTCCCAGGCATTCGCGTACTACCGGCCTTCGGTCACACTCCCGGTCATATTGCCGTGGAGGCATCGTCTTCCGGTGAAACAGTCATCTATCTCTCAGATGCAGTCTTCCATCCACTTCACATTGAGTATCCGGATTGGTTTCCTGATACAGCGTTTATGATCGATCCTGAGCAGTATCAGGAAACACGTCACCGTTTATGCGCCCAAGCTGTCGCTAAGAATGCTCTTGTGTTGGGGATGCATTTTCCACCATTTCCAAGTTTGGGACACATTATTGAAACTGACGAGGGTTTACAATGGAAACCTGTTCCT
>JAIOSM010000434.1 GCA_021107575.1 Desulfobacteraceae bacterium
CTGAATCATCATCGCCAAGGTCCAGCCCATCGATATCCATGTCTTCATCTTCACCAACATCCAGCTCAAGACCATCCTCATCCTCATCCTCTTTCCTGGTTTTTTGGAAGCCACCAACGCCACCTGGACCAAGGTCTTCTTCACTGTTAAAATAGCCTTGTTGAGAAGGTAGTGGCTGTGAAACATCAGCTCTCCCTAACGTTTGAGGAGGATATGCAGTAAAAATGTATTTACATACACAGCAACGGACTTTGGAGCCTGTTTCTTTTAAAAGAGATTCATCTAATCTGAATTTGGTTGAACATTCTTTACAGATGATAATCATGGACTACCCCTTATATCTATAATTTCAAATCATATATTGCAGATAAGTTTCTATATTTTTCATTATAATCAAGTCCATACCCTACAATGAAACCTTTTTCAAGGGAAAAACCCGAATAGTTCACATTAATACTTACTTCACGCCGCTCATGTTTGTCAATAAGCGAGCAAATTTTTATTGAGCTTGGGTTGAAGGATTCAAAGTGATCAATCAAAGCAGAAACAGTATTCCCGGTATCAACAATGTCTTCCACAAGTAATACATTCTTGTTTTTAATATCAATATCAATATCTTTTATTAGCTCGATTTTGCCTGTGGTTGACGTCCCTTCATAACTTGAAACAGCAATAAAATCTATCTCATGATCAATTGAAATTTCCCGGGAAAGATCAGCAAGGAATATAAAGGAACCCTTTAAAATGCCTATAAGAACCAGGCTTTTACCTTTATAATCCTCAGAAATTTTAAGGCCCGTGTCTTTAACAATTTTTTTGATTTCGTTTTCTGAAATTACTGGAACAAGTTCAGTCATAACATCTATTATAACCCGGTTTGTACTAACTTTTCAACAAGATTCTTCTGTTCCTTGCTAAGTTTTTTCGGCATATTAATATAAACAATAACAAAAAGGTCTCCGGTTTTGTTGCCTTTCATATAGGGAATGCCAAGTCCAGCAAGTCTCATCTTTGCTTTATGTCTTGTGCCGGCCGGGATATTAAGGCTTATAGTTTTCCCAAGAGGAGTTGTTACATCTACTTTTGTTCCAAGTATACTTTCGGTAAGTTTTATTTCTTTTTTTGTAAATATATCATTGCCGTCTAGTTCATAGCCAATGGGCTGTATGGGGTTTGATTTTATGTAAAGATCACCATTTGCACCGCCGTACGGGCTTTGCTGACCTTTTCCCGTTAATCTGATTTTTTTACCTTTTATCAGGCCTTTGGGGATTTTGACTGAAATAGTCTTAACAGAACCACCCTGGCTAATATTCAATTGCTTGCTTGCTCCGGTCATTATTTCATCTAAAGAGAGGGGGATTTCATGTTCAAGATCCTGTCCCTTAGGGGGAGGAGCATTTCTCTGGCAGCCGCCGCCCATGCCACCCATGGAAGAAAAGCCTCTGCCGCCGCCAAAGCCACCACCAAAAATATTTGAAAATCCACCTGTTGAACCACCGCCACCAAACCCAAATTCTCTTAAAATATCTCCCATGTTGGAATTTTTGAAAATATCTTCCTGGGAATATCGTTGCTGAAAGTTTTCTGACCCATAAGTATCAAACTGTTTGCGTTTTTCAGTATCACTTAATACAGCATATGCTTCGCTTATGCCTTTGAATTTTGTCTCCAGCGCTTTGTCGCCTTTTGTTTTGTCCGGGTGATATTTTAAGGCAAGTTTTCTATAGGCTTTTTTTATTTCTGAACTTGATGCTGTTTTATCAACACCAAGTGTTTTATAATAATCGTCTGACATGAGTTGTTATTTCCTTAAAGTTTTTAATACCTAAATAATAATAAGTGATTGAATAGTGTCAAGATGATCCTTTTCGCTTGTGGGCTGAAATTGCAATCATAACAACCGATATTGCAGCAGGGGTCATACCATCTATTCGTGAAGCTTGTGCCAGGGATGCAGGCCTGATGCTTCCAAGTTTTTCAACAAGCTCATTTGAAAGTCCGGGCACTGCCAGGTAATCAAGCGTTTCCGGAATTTTTATTTTTTCCATATCTTTATATTTTTTTATCTCATTGATTTGCCTTGCAATGTATCCTTCATATTTTATTTCTATTTCCACCTGTTTTTTAACACGCGGGCTCACGGACTCATTAGATGGGTTCAACTTTTCCACAGCTGAATACGACATTTCAAATCTTTTTAACAGATGATCAAGGTGCATTCCGGTAGTTATGAGGCTTGTGTCTTTACTTTCAAGATAATTATTTACAGCCTTTGAAGGTTTAATCACAGCTTTCTTAATTCGTGAAATTTCTGTATCAATATTGTTTTTTAATTCTTGTACAGATTTCAATGTATTATTATTCACAAGACCAAGCTCATGTCCAATTGCAGCAAGCCTTAAATCTGCATTATCTTCCCTTAATATCAGGCGATATTCAGCTCTTGAGGTAAACATTCTGTATGGTTCGCTTGTGCCCTTTGTAACAAGATCATCAATCATTACACCCATGTACCCTTGAGACCTGTCTAAGATAAATGGAGGGCGTTTCTGAACCTTGCTTGCTGCATTAATGCCTGCCCATAACCCTTGAGCTGCAGCTTCTTCATATCCTGAAGTACCATTTACCTGGCCGGCAAGAAAGAGGCCTTTTATACGTTTTGTTTCAAGAGTCAGTAAAAGTTCCTGGGGGTTTATATAGTCATACTCAATGGCATAACCGGGTCTCATTATTTCAGCCTGTTCAAGCCCTTTAACAGAACGTACGAATTCGATCTGGATTTCTATGGGAAGACTGTTGCCCAGACCGCTTGCATATATTTCCTTTGAGTCAAGTCCTTCATATTGAAGAATAACCCTGTGGCTCTCTCTTTCAGGAAATTTTACAATTTTATCCTCAAAAGAAGGGCAGTATCTTGCTGATCTTCCTTTAATGTGTCCCCCATACAGGGCTGAATGCTTAAGATTTTTTCTTATCAGATCATGGGTCTGTTGATTTGTTCTGCCCATAAAGCTTGGAACAAGAAGCAAAAAAGTTTTTTTGTTGAAAAAGAAAAGGGCTCAGGTTCAGGATTTGATTCCTGGACATCAAATTTTGAAAGATCCACACTGTCAAGATGAAGTCTTGGTGGTGTTCCCGTTTTCATGCGACCAATAGTAAATCCTGCTTTGTTAAGAGAATTTGCAAGTCCTATGGATGAAAATTCACCGGCTCTGCCTGCCTTGATTTGTGTTGAGCCAATGTGAACAATACCTTTAAGAAA
>JAIOSM010000467.1 GCA_021107575.1 Desulfobacteraceae bacterium
ATTATTTTCTGATGATTCTCAACCGTGTGGAAACAGTATTAAAAAAGCATATTTGAGTCACTCTCCTTCACAACTTATCAGCTCGGGTGACAATCTTTTCATATATAGATCTCAAGATCGACAATGTATTACAGCATTAGGTATTATCGAAGATACAATAAAATCCTCTAATCCCAATGAAATAGCAAGGTATGTTGGCTCCCGAACAGTTTATCGATACTCCGATATTGTTAAATTATGTAATAAACCAACATTGGCAATTAAATTTCGATATGTTAAAGGATTGGAGGCACCTATAAGATTGAATGAACTTATAAAAAATACTGTATTAAAAGGAGCACCACAATCCGTCACTAAGCTTGATTCGAAAGGAATTAAATGGATAAAGAAAAAACTAAAGATGTAATTGTAATAGCAATAAAACCCGTATATGCTCATGCAATATTATTTGGGAAAAAAGCTGTTGAATTTAGAAAAAATGGTGTCCCCACAGATATTAAGAATATTGTTTTATATTCGACCAAACCTGATCAAGAAATAATGGGGTATTGTAGTGTGGTTAAATGTATTATTGAGCCCCCTGAAATACTATGGAAAAAATATGGAGATGTAGGAGGAATCAAATATACAGATTTCAGCCGGTATTATAAAGATACAACTATTGGGAAATGTTATGTGATTGGTGACATTTTTCCTTTTACACAACCGATTTCATTGGCAAAATGCAAATCTTTTTCAAAAGCACCTCAATCGTTTACATATCTAAATAAAGCTGAATGGAAAAACTTTAAAAGAAAAAAACTAAAGGAATCTATTGACCGCTGGCGATACCTTTGACACAAGTGCTCTCCATTTATATTGAATGCAGTAGTTATTGTATTATAATTTATCATTGACTACTGTCTATCCGTTGCCGCTCATATCAGAAGCTAAGGGGGTATTTATCTACCATTTTTTTTAATATTTTCTTGTTGACAAGGAAAGAATATTTGTATAAATAAAAAAGACCGGTTGGTTTTTTATTGTAGGGTTATTTATGGTTACAAAAGGTGCAGAGACAAAACAAAAGGTTATTGACAAATCATTACATCTTTTTTCTGTAAAAGGTTATTACAATACTTCTATCAATAATATTTTAGTAGCCACTGACTTAACCAAGGGTGGACTTTACAATCATTTTCAAAACAAGGAAGCTATCTGGCATGAAGCTTATGGCCAAGCTGTTACTATTTGGAAAAATATTGTCTTTGATAATATACAAAAAACAGATGATCCCTTAAAGAGAATTAAAAAAGCCCTTGATAATAATCTTAGAAACTATCTGGGTGCTGATGTTTTTGAGGGTGGCTGCTTTTTTTTAAATATGCTTGTTGAACTGTCAGGTCAATCAGAAACTATGAGTAAATGCGTTTTAAAAGGAATATTTGGTTTTTCAGAAGTGATCGCCCGATGGCTGAAAGAAGCTGATGAGAAAGACATGCTAAAACCCGATCTTGATTTTACTGAGATTGCACAATTTATTGTTGTGTCAATTAATGGATGCGCTGCTTTGTATGCTTCAACCCATGATCCAAAAGTTTGGAAATTGACTTTAACGCAACTCAATGCTTATATTAATGGATTAAAAGTATGAAAACAAATCCGGATTTTATTTCTCCCTGCGGGCTTTATTGTGGAGTCTGTGCCATTCATATTGCCTATCGTGACAATAATCAAAAGTTCAAAGAACGATTAGTTGATCTTTATAAAGGAGGGGTGATTGGCAAAGGCACTCTTCCTAATAGTAAGGCTCTTACAACAGATAATATTCAATGCAATGGCTGTATGTCTGATAACCTGTTTATGCATTGCAAACAATGTGAAATCAGAGATTGCACAAGGGAAAAAGGATATACTGGATGTCATCAATGTGACGAGTTCCCCTGCAAGTATATTGAAAATTTTCCCATGGCTGTGGGGAAGAAGATCATTTTGCGAGCTATCCCATATAGGCGCAAGGTCGGGGATGAAAAATGGATCCAAGATGAAGAAGCCAGGTATTTTTGCCCGGAGTGCGGCAACAAAGTTTTCCGGGGTGTTGTAAAATGCAATAAGTGTAAAGCAGAGTTGAATCTCGACTAATGCTCTCCTTTTTAAACTTTAAAAACAATCAGGGCTTTGCAATATTTGCTCTTTTTATTGGTGCCTTTTTGATTAGTTTTTCCGGTGTATGGGTGAAGCTTAGCGAGGTCAGCCCCACATCTTCTGCCTTTTATAGAGTTTTATTTGGTGGTATTATTTTATTGATACCTACAATGTTGAATAAAGAATTAAAGTGGCATGGGTTTTACCATCTTGCTTGCCTGTTTTTCTGCGCTTTTATATTTGCTTTAGATCTCTTTTTCTACCATTCAACTATTGAGTATATTGGCCCCGGACTTGGTACCATACTGCCCAACTTTCAGATTATTATTCTAACCGGGGCAGGGATGTTTGTCTTTAAGGAAAAATTACATATATCATTTATACTTTCCATTCCCATTGCTTTTACAGGTCTTATAATGATTGTCGGGATTGACTGGGGGAACCTACCTGATTTGTACCAGATCGGCATTATGATGGGGATTTTAACAGCCTTTCTTTATGCTTCTTTTCTGCTATCTTTGAGAAAACTTCAGGCAGATATGAAAACACCTTCTTTCTTTTATGTTCTTATGATGGTTTCTTTAGTAACTGCATTTTTCCTTGCAATGGAAATGATCAGATCCGGAGACACATTTACGATACCAACGATAAAAAGTTTTTTTGCACTTGGTTCTTTAGGGCTTTTCAGTCAGTCTGTCGGCTGGATACTTATTATCAATGTCTTACCCCATGTACGAGCCTCTTATTCAGGATTAATACTCCTTCTCCAGCCCGCCCTTGCTTTTGTCTGGGATGTTTTATTTTTCCACCGTCCAACCACTCTTCTAAACTGGGCAGGAGTGATTCTTGCATTATTTGCCATATATATTGCAACAACCGGGAAATTAAAAGAGGAAACTTAAAATGTTATGGAATATAATAGTACAAGAGTAATATCAGTTTCAAAACACCCTGTTTATAATTTCATTACACTATGATTTAACCCGTTTTTATGGTAATAAAAGGGCTTTAGGAGATTCAATATGCCGACAATATCATCATTTGACTGGGAAAAAGGTTCCTGGGCATCCGATCAAAAAACAACTTCAAATTCTCATAAGACAACTGCTAAGGTGTGTATTGCCGGTGATTTAGCACCCATTCGAGATTTCAAAAAAATCATAGAAACCCGCCCGAAATCTGTATATGGCGATCTTCTGCCCATTCTGACGACAGCTGATCTATCCATTGTTAACCTTGAATCCCCTTTAAGTGACAGAGGAGACCCTGTCTTTAAAAGCGGGTCTGTATTCAAAGGTGGACAACACCATATAAAAGCACTGACTGCTGTTCCATTTGATGTAGTAACTCTGGCAAACAATCATGTATTTGATTATGGAGTCGATGCATTTGAAGATACCATGGATATTTTAGACCGCAATCACATTCAATGGACAGGTGCCGGGATGTCCTTTAAAGAGGCCTGTGCCCCTCTTGTGGTAAATGTTAATGGCATTAAAATTGCGATTGTCAATTTCAGTGAGGGAGAAGACCTTACGTCAGCAGGAAAAAAACCTGGTGTCATGGGATGGGATTTGCCCAAAATAGAAGATACAATTACATTGCTTAAACCAAAAGTTGATTTTATTATTGTCATTTCCCATTGCGGTATTGAATACATCCCCTTTCCACCACCTTATGTTGCCAGGGCTTTTAAACAGATGGCTGAGGCTGGTGCTGATATTGTTATTGGTCATCACCCCCATGTTCCCCAGGGCATTCAATTTTATAACGATATTCCTATATGTTACAGCCTGGGAAATTTTGTTTTTTATCAACAGACCGATCTTTACTACCGAAAATCAGGCTACCTTGTAAACCTTGAACTAAATAAAAAGTCACTTGTATCTCTGGAACTTATTCCGTATGAAATTAATGATCCGGGGTTATCTCTTTTAAAAGAGTCGAAACTTCAAACTTTCTGGGAAAAATTTAAAGAGATTTCCTTACCTCTGCATGATGATAAAAAATTTAAAGAAACATGGCATGGTTTTCTTCACTACTATGGCATTAACGGATTTTTTGATGAAATCTCCATGATCATGGAAAAAATAAAAACAGATCCCCAAAAAGGCGCTGCAATGTTTCGCAACAGGTTGACCACACTCCAGCATTATGATCACTGGAAGGATTTTATGACTCGTATAGTAGAAGGAGAGCTTGAATCTTCACCTCTTTGGTCACGGTCTTTAATTGATGAATGGCTGACCTGCAAAACAGATAGCTTTGAACTTAAAAAATAATTTTAATGAACCTTTCAGATAAAAAACCAGTTTTTTCCAAAAAAACCATTTTGGTGACTGATTCAGGATTGGGTGGTATGTCAGTCTTTGCACGAATTGCAAGTCATCTGGTCAAAGGTTCACCATGGCAGAATGTCTCAATGATCTATTTTAATGCATGGCCGGAACAGGACAGAGGATATAATCATTTTGACAACATGAACCAGAAGGCAAGAGTTTTTAATAATGCATTGAATGCCATGGAAAATTTTGGACCGGACATAATTCTCATCGCCTGCAATACGCTTTCTGTAATTTATCCTTTTACCTATTACAGCAAAACTACCAGGACCAAAGTTTCCGGAATTGTGGATCATGGGATTAAATTGATCCATGAAAAACTGAATGCAGATCAAAACAGCCATGTAATCATATTTGGCACACCCACAACCATTGCAGAAAACACCCATCAATTGCAGCTGATTAAAATGGGTATTGATCCTGATCGTATTACCAGTCAGGGGTGCACCAATCTTGCAGGGAAAATTGAAAGAAACCCCTTTAGCAGCGATCTATCAAAAATGATCTTTGTCAATGTTGCAGAGGCAGTTTCAAAAATGCGTGAATCCACAGGAAAAGTATATGCTGCACTTTGCTGCACTCATTTTGGATATTGCAAAGAGCTCTTCCATAAAGCGTTATCAGAGCATGTAAGTGGGGAGGTCATAATTCTCAATCCCAACGAAAAAATGGCTGACCATGCTATGAACGAACCGGTCATAGAAGGCCAGGTGATAGAATTCCCTGGCAAAACAAATACTTTTTCTCCTGAGATTAACATGCACGTTGTCTCCAGAATTTTTTGGGAACCCGAAAGAATTGATGCCTATGTAAGACTGCTGAAAGATGTTTCTATGGAAACGATCAGGGCTCTGCCAAATTATGAATGGAATCCGGATTTGTTTGAAATTTGAAATTAATTTATACGTTATATATTAAAAGGTTGCAAATTAAATGAAAAAAATATTATTAATTACCGGACCTGCTGGTGATGCCCAGGGTTGGGGAGACCTCAATACGACCCAAAGTATTAAAAAAGCAATTGATGACTCCGGCAAAACTGCAACAATCGCTTTTGTTAACAGCATGGATGAATTTTACTCAAGTCTTGAAAAAAATAGTTTTGATATTGCCTGGAGTGCTCTTTATCATATTTCCGGCAAATCAGAGACCATTGGAATGGGCGATGGTGCTGAAAAATGGCTTGCAGATATTTTTGATGATAAAGGCATCCCCTATATCGGACCAAATGCAGAAACCATGAAGAACTTAATCCATAAGACCAGCACCCACAAAATATTAAAGCGCAAAGGAATTTTTGTCCCCTACCATTATCAACTCGGGACATCTGATGCCCTTCCTGATATTGTTTACCCTGCTTTTGTAAAACCAAGCTATGAGTCTAGGTCCGTGGGCATTGATGATGACAGTGTTGTTCATTCACCTGAAGAATTAAAAAAAAGGATAGATTATATTGAAAAAAAATTTGAACAGCCTGCTCTGGTGGAAGAATATCTTCCCGGAGACGAATATACTGTTCTGATGCTGGGCAATGGCAGGCATCAAGCATTTTTACCCGGTAAAGTAGTAGTAGATCCTTCCAGATTTGGCAAATATCCCATCCTTAGAAGTGATTTAAGAGGGGTTGGAGTAACAAAGATAAAGCCTGTTTCCAAAAAAAGAGAAGAATTGATTGAACTTTGCAGCCAGGCAATGGAAGTATTAAATTGTCTGGATCACGTCAGAGCTGACATGCGCCTTGATGCCAATGGCAAACCCAAAATCATTGAAGTAAATGGAATCCCCGGTTTAAAGCCAATAAAAAGCTGGAGCCCTCAGATATTTTCCATGAATTACCCTTCTTCTGATGATCCCATGGAAGAATATCGAAAACTCATAGACCAGATTGTAACCTCCGCTCTAGTACGTTATAAAATAGGATAATGGATAAAATGATTAAAACAAAAAAAACTGTGGGCACAGATCCTTCAGGCGGGTTCGCATACCACCTTGATTTTTCTCTTCCATATATAGCAGTTGCTATCCATGCAGGGCATCATGTCAGAAAAGAACTGCTTCCCTTTATGGCCCTTGATTCTGACCAGCGAGAATTTGAAGAAGATACGGCTACTGACCTGATGATAAATGGCCTTAACAATGCTGTCTGGTCGCTTGAATCAAGGGCAGTATATGATATCAACCGTTCAAAGGAAATGGCCCTACCACTTACTCCGGAAAAATTTTGGGGTACTCGGGTATACAAATCTTTGCCAACCCCTGAAATGAACCAAAAAAGCTTAGAAAACTATGAATCATTTTACAAGTTTATGGAAACCTGTGTTGCATCTTTACTGAATCGCTTTGGTATCTGTATTATATATGATATCCATTCCTATAATATTTCCCGCCAGCAGGCCAAGGGGATAAAATCGCCTCCTGTTTTTAATCTTGGAACAGCACTTCTGGATAAATCAAAATGGGAAAAAGCTATTGAATTATGGCTGGAAGAACTTGGTGGCATATCTCTACCTGAAATAAAGACCAGTGTAGCTGAGAATCTTGTGTTTTCAGGCAGAGAAGAGTTTTGCAGGCGTCTTAGCAGCCTGGATCAACGAATCCTTGTTCTGCCAACTGAAGTATCCAAAGTGTATATGAATGAAAAAAAAGGGAGCATTTACCCGGATATGCTTCTATCAGTCAAAAATGGGCTCCAAAATGCCATTTTATCCCATGTTAAGCTGGTGACCAAGCTGATAAAAACAAACCGCTTTAGAAACAATCCATAGAACTATTTAAAAGCGGTTTGTTTAAGTTAACGTCTACTACATAGGAAGCCTTTTTGTCAGACTTTTTTTAACATCTTCATCCCGATAAGAAAACACATTAACAGGAGATCTCTTAAAGACTTTTTCAGCAACAGCACCCATAATACTATTTTTCAGGTTTGAGCGCCCTCTTGTACCCATGACAACAAGATCAGGTGCTTCTTTGCTGATGACTTTTAAAATCTCCTCAACCGGTTTTCCAATCTTAAACAAGACTTTAACCTTTTCTTTATCAATTTTGGCCTCATCTGCCATTTTGTTGAGCTTTTCTTTCCTCTCCTTGCGAATCGTTTCAACATAGTGTTCTGCATCTACATCATAGCCCATGGAAACTATGCTTTTCACTGAATCAAGATCCCTTGAATTAATGATACTCAAAACAATAATACTTGCATCATTCTTCAAAGCGACTTGTACTGCACAGTCAAAAACACCTTGGGAATACTCTGTAAACGCAAGAGGTACAAGAATTTTTTTAATACTATCCAATGGCTTTCTCCTTTACATATGATTAAAAGTCACCAAAAGCTTCTTTGGCGGTTGTACCCACTTTTTTCGGAATCCTTGGTCTCTGCATCAAATAAAGAAGACCGAAAATAGCCAGTGCAACAGGATAAATATAGTAGCGCTGATCATGGGGCAGTCCAACCAAGGATGCTATAGCATCAGGTCTCATGGCACAAATGGTAACACTCAAAAACAAGGGCACTTCCCATATCTTTGTTTTTGCCACAAACCACCCCTGGGTTGCCGACGCAAAGGCAAAATTACCAATACAAGCCATGATAAAAATCAGTATCCCCTGGGGCCAGGAATTAATATTGTGCAAAATCAAATCAGAATTAAATATGAACATGAATGGCAGAATTGCCGTTCGAATATCATACATAAATCCCTGAAGACCCGTAGCAATGGGCGGCGACTTTGCAATGGCGGCTGCAGCATAGGCGGCAAGTCCGACAGGCGGTGTGTCATCCGCAAGAATTCCAAAATAAAAACAGAATAAATGGGCGGACATTAATGGCACAAACCATTCCTGGGCACCGGCTATTGTAACAATTGCAGGAGCTGTCAGGGAAGCCATGACAATATATGTCGCTGTTGTGGGCAATCCCATTCCAATAATCAAACTTGCAATGGCAGTGATAACCAGCATGAGATATATATTACCCATGGAAACGACATCAATAATTTCTGTAATCAGTCCCCCGAGTCCTAGAGCCACAACACCTACAATAATACCTGCTGCGGCAGTTGCAAGAGCCACTGAAACCATGTTGCGGGCACCTGATGCAAGGGCGGAGAAGATATCAACCACTGCCTTTTTTATGGCAGGTCCAATGGGCTGCTTAGCTATATATGCCTTGATCGGTTCCTGAAATATCATAACAATCGCCATCAACCAGATGGCATGGAATGCAGCGAGTTCAGGAGAATGTCGAACTACAATCAGCTCATAAAGCAGCAATAAAATAGGAATCATA
>JAIOSM010000349.1 GCA_021107575.1 Desulfobacteraceae bacterium
GGAATGTATTTCTATCTGATGATCTAAGGGGGATCCCTGCATCTTGTAGGAGTGATACAAGATTAACATAATCGTTTTCAAATGAAATTGAAAACGCGATAATATCAAAATTAATAAGTTCGGTATTTGTCTCAAAACTTTTTCCTGTTTCTGAGTCCCGTGATTTTACAATTCCTTGCTTTGTCATCCCGGCCCGGAATTGTTCAGGCAGGAATGCTCGTTCACATGAAATATCAGGAAGGTCATTTATTAAACCATAAAGCGCTTGAAACCCTAAGCTAGACATCCCGACCTTATATGTATTTGGATAAACAAGGCAGACACGTATGCCGTTTTTGTTACTAATTTGCCTAAAGTTTGTTTCCAGTGCTAAAAGGTCTTTATTTTTAATAACCTTTTTGCTATTTCTTTTCATTCACTATCAGTCTGCTTTTCTGCGCAGGAAAGTAGGAATATCCAAATCCTCTTTATCATAAGTGTCATAACTAAAATTATTAAGACTTCCTGGAATATCTTCCCCAACTGCTTTTTTAACCGGGCTGTCATATTCATTCCAATTTGCAAGCTCATCCTGGGTTGGACTTCTTAATTTGCCTCTGATACTTTTTTTCGGCTCTGCTGCCTTTTTTGTTACACTTGATTGAAATTTGTGAATATTACTATTTTCAATACTATCTTGATTGCTAATTCCAGTTGCAACAACTGTGATTCTCAGTTCATCACCCAGAGTATCATCAATTGTCTGTCCCCAGATGATTTCAGCGTCATCGCCAACTTCCTGATGAATTCTGTCAGAAGCTTCGGTCATTTCATCAAGAGTAAGGTCGCTGCTTGATGTAATGTTCAGCAGAACTCCTTTTGCACCTGAAATAGAAATATCTTCTAGCAGAGGATGAGAAATCGCTTTTTCCGCAGCTTCAATTGCACGGTTTTCACCACTTGCAAACCCAATTCCCATCAGTGCATTCCCAGCTTTGCTCATAATTGTTTTCACATCAGCAAAGTCAAGATTAACAAGCCCGGGGACCATTATTAAATCAGTAATTCCTTTGACAGAATGATGAAGGATTTCATCAGCTTTAATAAACATATCAAGCATTTTTGCACCTTTTGGTGCAATCCCTCTGAGCCTGTCATTTGGTATTGTAATAACTGTGTCTGTGAGACCTTGAAGTTCTTCAAGTCCTGCCAACGCCTGCTGTTCTTTTCTCTTTCCTTCAAAAGAAAAAGGCTTTGAGGCAACTGCAACAGTGAGAATTCCAAGTTCTTTACATATTTCTGCTATGATTGGGGCAGCACCAGTTCCAGTTCCTCCACCAAATCCTGCTGTGATAAAAACCATATGGCTTCCCTGAAGAGATTCTCGTATTTCATCAATATTTTCACGGGCTGCTTCTCTACCAACATCCGGGTTAGCCCCTGCACCAAGTCCCTGGGTCAGTTGGGGTCCAAGTTGAATTTTTGTTTCTGCTTTGGAATTGTTGAGGGCCTGGGCATCAGTGTTAGCCACAATAAATTTTACACCTTTAAGACCAGCCGAAATCATATTATTAATCGCATTACCACCAGCACCACCAACACCAATTACATTAATTTTTGCTGAGTTTTCATTTTCCGTATAAGAAAAAGTCATTATTCCACCTCCAAGGTTAAAAAAAATTATTATTTTTCATTAAGTGTTAAATTATATCTTTGAACCATTTTTTCATTCTTTTTAATATTTTCGAAATACTGTTATCATTCACTTCACTAAAGTTACGACTGTCAGTTGCCTGACTCCCAAATATGACAAGCCCCACTCCGGTTGCATACATTGGGTTTTTCACTATGTCTTTAAGCCCTCCTATCTGGTTAGGTTCTCCAATCCTAACAGGTGCATTGATTACAGATTCAGCAATTTCGGCAAGTCCATCAAGAACTACAGTACCGCCAGTCAGTACAAGCCCAGATGGAAAAGAGTTCTCCAGTCCATTTTTATAAATTTCTTCTTTAAGTAATGAGAAAATTTCATCAATTCTTGGCTCAAGAATTTCGGCAAGAATATTTTTAGAAAGTTTTTTTGGTGGTCGTTCACCAACCCCGGGAACTTCGATTATTTCATTTTTATTAATAGTTGTTGCAAGGCAGGTCCCATGTTTCAGTTTAATTTTTTCAGCTTCTGTAAGAGGGGTTCTAAGCCCAACAGAAATATCGTTTGTAAGATTGTGTCCTCCGAGTGTGAGCTCATATGTGTACTTGATGTTGTTGTCTTTGAAAAAAGCAAGATCAGTGGTCCCACCGCCGATATCTGCTAAAGCACAGCCCAGTTCTTTTTCCTCAGAAGTAAGAACAGCTTCACCGGATGCAAGGGATTCCAATACTATATCACAGACTTCTAGCCCTGCTTTATGGCAGCATTTTATAATATTCCGTATGGATGACACAGCTCCTGTAACAATGTGGATTTTGGCTTCAAGTCTCACAGCAGTCATACCTATGGGGTTTTGTATTGATTCCATGTCATCTACAATGAATTCCTGTGGAATAACATGAATAACCTCACGATCTGTCGGAATTGCGACAGCTTTTGCTGCATCAATTACACGGTCAACATCAGCTTGAGTGATCTCTCTGCCTTTTATTGCAATTAATCCGTGACTATTGTGTCCTTGAATGTGATTCCCTGCAATTCCAACAAATACTGCTGAAATCTCACAGTCAGCCATTATTTCGGCCTCTTCAACGGCTTTTCTAATGGAATTTACAGTTGCTTCAATGTTCACAATTGAACCTTTACGCAAACCAGTAGAAGGATGGGAACCGACCCCGATTATATTAACTTCTCCTTCAAACACTTCTGCTACAATTGCGCAAATCTTTGTTGTTCCAACATCAAGGCCTGCAACAATATTTTCGTTTCCCTGCATTAGGCACCTCCTTTTGTTAGATTCTGCAGAGCATCTTTATCTTTTGATTTAACAAGCACGTTCTCAGGATCATAAAGATCAAAAGCGCAGATTTCTTTGTTTGTTATATGGTTCTTAAAATAGGTTGTTATTTTTTCAGCTTTACACGCCTTACTATGGAAATCATAAAAACCGAGCTTCATGGAAATATTATGGCCAAAATGTTTTGTGATAATTGAGATCCCCATGTTTTTATCAGCATTTACCTGGTGAATTCTGCCAAAGCTTTTCATTTCCAGTACTTTTATTACAGAGTTAAAGAGAAGCCCCTTAAAAAGAAAATTATCTTCTGATTCAGTAAGTTCAATCCCGGTAATGACAGGAAGGTTGTCTAACTTATCAAGATCAGGTTCATATTCCTTAAATGGTTTACCTTCGTTATTAATAAGAATCTCAGCAATATTGTCAATTCTTACTATTGCAAGCGGGGTTTCTTCATTTATTCTTATTAACAGTTGAGAAGGGATTGACCTTTTTATGGACACGTTTTGAATCCAGGGATGATTAATAATTCTCTTTTCTAACAGAGCAAGATTTAAAGAAAGAATATTTTCGTTTTTTCTTATCTTTGCAAGTTTAATTATTTCCTGTGTTTTAACTCTATAGTTGCCATCTATATGGATTTTTTTAATATTAAAATATGTAGACTGCATGGTAAAATCATAGGCAAATAATAGAGCAAGACTGGTTAAACAAAGCATAACAATCACTATTAAAGGTTTCGATATAAAGGTTATGCTAACAGGCTTTTTCGATTTGTTTTTGTATCTGTTTTTCCCCATTTTTATTCGCCTTTAATTACTATTTCTGTCTCAAGTCTAACTGAGTAAAGATTTAAAATTTTTTTTTCAATCAGTTCCTTTAATCTTAAAATATCCTCACATTTTGCATTCCCAAGATTTAAGATAAAGTTTGCATGTTTTTCTGAAACTATTGCATCTCCTATTTTTGCATTTTTCAGCCCTGCCATATCTATTAATTTTCCGGCAGGTTCAGTCTTTCTCGGATTTTTGAAGATACACCCGGCACTTTTTAAAGAAAAAGGTTGAGTTGCCTTTTTATTATTCAGGTTTTTATTAAAAGTTGTCTTTATTTGTTCTTTATCTCCACTTTTAAGCAAGAACGAAGATTCAATGATTATTCCACTAATATTGTTTAGTTTCCTGTAAGAAAAGTTAAGATCTGTTTTGTTGAATTTTTTAATCTTTCCTTTATCTGTTATTATTTTTATTGAATTTATAATTTCAGAAATTGAGCTTTCTGGCGTCCCTGCGTTCATTGCAACAGCACCCCCGACGGTGCCTGGGATTCCTGCTGCGAATTCAATCCCCTGCAAATTATTTTCAATGGCATAGTTACAAAGGACTGAAAGCTTTGTCCCTGATGCTGTGGTTATAATGCTTGTTTCAGGATCGATTCTGGTTGTTTTTATATCCTGTTTGAATCTGCTTGTTGAAATAACAAGCCCTCTGATACCTTTATCTTTTATAAGGAGGTTGGTCCCGTCTCCTATGACGGTCAAGGGGATATTTTCTTTGCGCGCAATTTTAATAAGATTAACAAATTCATTTTGAGTCTCTGGCATGGCAAACAGATCAGCAGGGCCGCCAATTTTAATTGAAGTATGATTTTTCATGGGCTCATCTGACAGAAGACTAAAATTTTCTTTGAGCTCTTTGTATGAATTTTTCAATTTTGTTGCTGTTTCCATTATCCCTTATGATTATCCCTTATGATCATGCCTTAAAGTTTCTCCAAAAGTTTTTCACCAAGAGTATAGATATCTCCTGCACCAAGAGTTAAAATCAAATCATCCTTTCTCACTGTTTTAATTACTATTGATAAAGCTTTGTCAAAGTCAGCAGCATAGGATACGTTTTTATGCCCATGAGCTTTTATTCCCTGTTTTAACTTTTCTGAATTCACACCTTTAATTTTTTTTTCACTCGCTTCATAGATAGGAAGGAGAATCAATATGTCAGAACGATAAAAAGACCTTGTAAAATCATCAAATAATTCCTTTGTTCTTGTGTACCTGTGGGGTTGGAACAGATCTATTATTCGTTTTTCAGAGTAAGATTTTCTGACAGCTTCAAGAGTTGCTCTGATTTCAGTGGGATGGTGCCCATAATCATCCATTACAAGTATGTTGTTCTTTTCTCCTTTGATTTCAAGGCGTCGTTTCACCCCTTCAATTTGTTCCAGAGCTTTTTTAATGATTTTAAAGTCAATATTAAGTTCAAGCCCTGTTGCTATGCTTGCAAGGGCATTAGAAATATTATGTTCACCTGCAAGGTTGAGATTTATTTCACCTAATTTTTTTTTGTTATGTATTATTGTGAAAACGCTTTTATTCCCTTTAAAAGAAATATTTTTTGCCTGGGTATCAGCCTGGGCTGTCATGCCAAATGTAGTATAACGAACTTTTATTTTTGGCAGAATATTTTGAACATGTTCGTTGTCAAGGCAGAGTACTGCAAGCCCATAAAAAGGAACTGAGTTGATAAATTGAATAAATTTATTTTTTATATCATTGATGTCTTTATAATAATTAAGGTGTTCAAGGTCTATATTAGTAACAATAGCAAGGGCAGGGGAGTATTTTAAGAAAGAACCGTCACTTTCATCTGCTTCTACAACAATAAATTTTCCTTTGCCATGGAGAGTATTGGTATTAAGACTTTTTAAGATGCCTCCAATAATAACGGTTGGGTCAAGTCCTGCTGTATTAAGAATTTGAGCAACCATTGAAGTTGTTGAGGTTTTACCGTGTGCTCCTGAAACCGCAACTGAGTACTTAATTCTCATAAGCTCAGCAAGCATTTCTGCTCTATGAATTATGGGGATTAAATCCTCTTTAGCCTGGGTAACTTCAACATTGTCATCAGATATTGCTGTAGAGGTGACAACAACGTTTGCTCCTTTTATTTGTTCTTTCTTGTGTTTGATATAAATCTGCGCGCCTTGCTTTGCAAGTCTCCTTGTAATAGGAGATGATTTCACATCAGACCCTGAAATTTTGTATCCAAGATTGATAAGCAGTTCAGCAATTCCGCTCATACCGATCCCGCCGATACCTACAAAATGTATTTTGTATGGTTTCTGGTACATTATAATCCTATTTTTAAAATCATGGTTTCAAAGCCATAGTTAAAATAATTTTTGCAATTTTAATGTCAGCATCAGGCATTGCTACACTCAAAGATGCTTTGCCCATTTTAATAAGTTGTCCTTTGTTATTTTTTAAAAATTCAATGTGCTGTTTCAGAATTGCCCCAGTTAGGTCTTTATCTGCAATTACAATTGCAGCATGGATTTTTTCGAGCTCTTTTGCATTACTTGTTTGATGATCATCAGCAGCATAAGGATAAGGCACTAAAATTGAAGGAAGGCCTTTTAAATTTATTTCCGATATTGTTCCGGCACCAGCCCTTGCAATTATAAGATCGGCCATATCTTGATAAAACCCGAGATCATCAAAAAAAGCTTTTACAATTATATTTTTAATACCCAGGTTTGAATATTGTGCCTGAACCTGCTTTTCATCTTTTTCCCCGGTTTGGTGAATAATATTGTATTGATCCAAATGATCCATGAGGTGTAATGCCTTAAGGACTGCTTTGTTAATGCTTTTTGCGCCCTGGCTTCCTCCTGAAATAAGAATGGTAAATTTATTTGTATCTATGTTTGTTAGATTTATTTTATCAGGGCTGTTGGGTGCCTTTCTAACAGGGTTACCCGTATGTACAGCTTGTTTTTTCCCGGATAATAATTGTGTCTCTTTAAAAGTTAAGAATATAACTTTTACAATTTTTGAAAGTACTCTGTTGGTTAATCCAGGTATAGTATTCTGTTCCTGAATTGCTGTGTTGATGCCCACAGCCCAAGCTGCTGCAACAACGCCGAAAGAGGAGTAACCTCCAGTGCCTATTACTATGGCCGGTTTAAATTTCCATATAATAAGTAGAGCCTGGAAAATTGATATTGGGATTATGAATAGTGCAAAAATAAGGCTTAAAGGGCTTTTCCCTTTTATTGGTCTTGAATATAATTTAGCATGATCGAATCCAAAGTTTCCAACTACCCTTTTTTCAAACTCAGTGCCAATTCCTGCAAAGAGGATTTTTACATTGATGTTTTCTGTTTTAAGAGCCTGGGCAATGGCAATGCCAGGGAAAAGGTGTCCTCCTGTTTTTCCACCGGCAATTAATATATTGATTTTTTGATCAGTCATCTTTTACTGATGCTCCTATATTAATTAAAATGCCCATGGCGGCCATGTTTATGAGAAGAGAGGTCCCGCCATAACTTAAAAATGGGAGAGTGAGCCCCTTTGTCGGTAATATTCCCAAGGCAACACCGGTATTTATGATCACCTGTAAAGCAAGGCTTATTGTTAAACCTGTTGCAACCATGCTTCCAAAAACGTTGTCAGAGGTTCTAGCAATTTTTGCTCCTCTTATCAGTATGATGCTGTAAAGGAGAAAAACAGATAGAACGCCTATCAAACCAAGTTCTTCGCCGATTATTGAAAAAATAAAGTCAGTGTGTGGCTCAGGCAAATAGTGGAGTTTTTCCATACTAAGTCCTATACCCTTGCCAAACAACCCTCCTGCTCCAAAAGCTTTAAGCGAATGTGTTATTTGATACCCAGTATCATAAGGATCTTTCCAGGGATCGATAAAAGCAAAGATTCTTTCCATGCGGTAAGATACTTTGTAAACTGCAAAATAGAGAATGGGAATTAAAAAGGGGACAGGAGATAGTAGATGCAAAATTGGAACTCCTGCTATAAACATCATACCCCATGTTATGAGCCCAAGAATAATAACTGACCCAAAATCCGGCTGGATAAGAATCAGGCTGAAAAAGATACCATAGATAATCAGGTGGGGAAGGAATCCCACTGAATAATTATTTATCATTTCCTGTTTTTTGGAAAGTGAATAGCTAAGGAAAATAATTAAGGCAAGCTTTGCAAATTCAGCTGGCTGAAAAGTTATGGATCCAAGGCTGATCCATCTGTGTGCACCTCCTGCTTCAATATTAATAGAAGGAATCAGTACTGCTATAAGCAAGCCAATGGACGTTAAAAATATTATGTAGGAAAGAGGCCTTAAAAATCTGTATGGGAAAGAGGCTGTAAAAACAAGGACTCCAAGGCTTATCAGGCAGAAAAGAGCTTGTTTTTGTAAATAATGGAAATTGTTATTAAAATTACGCATGCTTATTCCGGAACTTGCACTGTAAACCATAATAATACCAAGCCCGGCCAGGAGAAGCACAGAAAAGAATATCGCCTTTTCTGAAAATATAGGGTGTAAAGGCCTTATCAGAGATTTATTAAGTTGTGCCATTTTATTTATTTTCAAGCCCTTTTACTTGTTTTATGAAATCATAACCCCTTTGTGAGTAGCTGTCATACATGTCAAAGCTTGCGCAGCCCGGAGATAAAAGTACAGTATCTCCCCTGACAGAGTTTTGATAAGCAAAATTTACTGCGTTTTCCATGGAATCGGCATAAATAATGTCACAAACATTTGAGAATGCGTTTATGATTTTATCTTTTGCTTCTCCCATTACAATTAGTTTTTTAATTTTTACTTTTAAAGTTTCTTTAAGACATTCAAAGTCTGTATCTTTTTCCTGCCCACCCATAATAAGTAAAATATTGTTATCAAAACATTCCATTGCTCGCTTTACAGCATCAGGATTTGTTGCTTTTGAATCATTATAAAAAGCAATGCCATTGATTGAGCTTATGAACTCAAGCCTGTGGGGAAGGGGGGTGAAGTTCTTTAAGCCTTTTAAAACCCCGTCCATGCTCCCATTTGCAGCTAATGTTGTAAGGGCAGCAGCAGCAATGTTTTCCTTATTATGTTTTCCTATAAGCTTTGTACTTTTCAGATCAATAACTGAACCTGCTATGGTTATGGAGTCATCATTGTCATCATTATTATAGTAATCAATTTTTGATTTTATTTTTGATGCCTCATTTTGAATATTTTCTATTTTTGCATTAATAACAGCGGTCTGGTTTGCTGCTTGATTTTTGAATATTGACCATTTTGATAAGGTATAATCATTAAAGCCCTTATAACGGTCAAGATGATCTTCAGCTATATTTAACAATACTGCCACATCAGGTTTGAATTTAGTTGAAGTGTCAAGCTGAAAACTTGAAATTTCAGCAACAATAATATCTGCATTTTTATTGGAGAGATAGTCAACAATAGGAGTTCCAATGTTGCCACAAACAAAGACTTTAAAGCCTGATGCCTTGAGCATGTCTCCTATCAGTGTTGTTGTGGTTGTTTTTCCGTTTGTACCTGTAACAGCGACTATTGGTATATCAATCAGTTCTGAAATTGTATCAAGTTCGCCTGTTATGGGAATCCCTTTTTTTCGCGCTTTTTCAAGCTCTGGTATTGTCAGGGGAACTCCCGGGCTTATAATTATAAGTTCAGCATTTTCAAAAGTCGCAGAATTATGAAATCCTATTTCAGTTTTTATTCCCTGGGTATCAAATTTTTGCGCATCTTTTTTTTTGGAGTGATCCTTGTCGGTTATTACTATGCTTTCTCCTTTTTTGTTCAAAAAATTTGCAACAGCATTGCCGGTTTTCCCCATACCAACAATAAGTGTATATTTTTTTTGTTTACTCATATATTTTTACCTGATCTTCAAAGTACTTAGTGAAAGAAGCGCAAATGTTATAGAAATTATCCAGAACCGCACGATCACCTTGGATTCTGCCCATCCTTTAAGTTCAAAATGATGATGAAGCGGCGCCATCTTAAATATTCTCTTGCCATGGGAGATTTTGAAATAACTTACCTGGATAATAACTGATAATGCTTCAATGACAAAAATACCACCCACAAGGATAAGAAGGATTTCCTGTTTTGTTATCACAGCAATGGTTCCAATAATTGCCCCTAAAGGGATTGAACCGGAGTCACCCATGAAAATCTGGGCAGGATGTGCATTAAACCAGAGAAAGCCCAAGCCGGCGCCTGCTAAGATGCCGCAGATTATTGTAACTTCACCACAGGAAACAATATGGTTGATGTGCAGGTATTCAGCTATTTTTGAATGACCTGTTACATAGGCAAAAATCATATATGTAACACCGGTTATAATAATCGGGCCTATTGCAAGCCCGTCCAGACCGTCGGTAAGATTCACGGCATTTGATGTTCCAACAATAACAAGAGCTGCAAAGGGAATGTAGAAAATCCCAAGATCAGGAAAAATATTTTTTAAAAACGGGATTGTAAGTTTAGTGTTAAAATCAGGACATTGATAAATCAGCCAGGCCACGGCTAACCCTGAGACTACCTGAAGAAAAAATTTTGCCTTGGCACCAAAGCCTTTATTCCTCTTTTTGATCTGCATGAGATAGTCGTCAACAATCCCAATGAACCCAAAAAGGAGGAGAGACAAAAGAATTATTCCAGTATAGTGATTTGAGAAGTTACCCCATAAAAGAGTTGAGACAAGTAATGAAAAAAGTATAAGTATGCCTCCCATTGTGGGGGTACCTTTTTTTGTTTGATGTGTTGCCGGGCCATCACGTTGAATATATTGCCCTATCTGCATTTCAGAAAGTTTTCTAATAACAAAAGGCCCAAGAAGAAAACAGATTAAAAAAGCTGTAAGCCCTCCATATATGGTTCTGAAGGTTATATAACGAAATATATTAAAAGCTGATATCTGAGTGTGTAATGGATATAGTAAATGATATATCATATGCTTTTTTCCGTCTCTTTATTATTGCATTTTAGTTTTTGCATTTTCTGAATCACTTTTTCCATTTGCATCCCTCTGGAGCCTTTTACAAGCACCCACAGGATTGAAGATGATGTTGAAGTGCAAGTCTCTTCCATGACTTTTTTGGCAATTTCTTCCCTTGTTCCATTCATGGTGTTCTCTTCTGAGAAGCCTGCCTGTATAGCTCCTTTAATGATATGCGCTGCAAGCTTTCCATAGGTATATATCTTTGAAATATTATTTTGTGCTGCAAGCTTTCCTGTTTCTTCGTGCAGATTTGCAGCTTCTTTTCCAAGCTCCAGCATGTCTCCTAAAACAGCAATGCTGGTATTCTTTCTTGAAACAAGCGATAGGGTAATCAAGGCCTGCTTTACAGAATCAGGGTTGGCATTATAGGTGTCATCAATCAAATTGATTTTGTTTGAAATTTTTGAAAAATTCATTCTTCCCTGAACAGGTGTAAAAGCTTTTAAGCCTCTTTTGATGTCATTCTTATCTGCTCCTGCCTCGCGAGCTGCTGCAACTGCCGCTGTTGCGTTTATAACCATGAAAGGCGCAGGGCTGTTGATAATTACATCAATAGTTTCATAGTTTTTTTGTATGAGTGAGAAACTGGTCATACCATTACTTTCATGATTTTCAGTAATTACATCAGGTTTTATATCTGCATCTTTGCTCGTGCCAAAGCATATGATCTTGTTTATTGCAGAGCTTTCCTTTGCCTTTGATTCCATGATTTCAAAGCGCGGGTCATCAATATTGATAATAGCGGTGCTGTTGTTATTCATATGCTGAAACATTTCAGCTTTTGCTTTAGCAACATTGTCTGCATTACCAAGTCCTTCAAGATGAGCTGCTGAAGTATTTGTGATAATGCCAATATCCGGTAAAGCAATATTTGCAAGTCTTGATATCTCGCCGGCATGGTTCATCCCCATCTCAATAACTGCCCATTCATGATCCATAGAAAGCTTCAGCAGAGTTAAAGGCAGTCCTATTTCATTGTTAAAATTGCCTTTGGTGGTTAATGTATTAAAAGATCGTTCTAATATCCCTCCTGTTATCTTTCTTGTGGTCGTCTTGCCGTTAGAACCTGTGATTGCTATAATTGTTGCCTTGCAGCGCAATCTCTGAAATTTTGCAAGGCGCCCTATCCCGGTTATGGTATTGTCGATTTCAAAGAGCAAAGCACCATTTTTTTGAGAGTTGAAATTATTTTGCAGGTTTTTAGGAAGTTGTTCAAAAAAACCTTTATGGACAATAAACCCTTTGATTTTATTTAAAAATAATTCTGTAACAAAGTCTTCTCCATCAAAGCTCTCTCCTTTGAGTGCTACAAACAGTTCATTCTGTTTAACTTTTCTTGAATCAGTGCTTACTCCTGAAAAGAGTAAATTTTCAGAAGTGAATTTTGTAACAGATTTTACTAACAGAGCATTTTCAATGTCAGATATGCTAAAAGGGACAGGTGTCATTTTTACACCGCCTCCTTTAATATTGCCCTGTCATCAAAATCAATTTTGCCATTTTTAAGGATTTGATATGTCTCATGCCCTTTTCCAGCGGCAATAATGATATCTCCCGGGTTTGAGCATTTTACAGCTATTTTAAGAGCTTTTTCTCTATCAGTTTCAACTATCAGTTCTTTTTTTGTGCCTTTGATATTTATGCCTTCAAGGATGTTTCTAATAATTTTTTCAGGGTCTTCTGATCTAGGGTTATCAGAAGTTACAATTATTAAATCACTATACTCTGCAGCTATTTTCCCCATGATTTTTCGCTTTAAAGGATCTCTGTCTCCACCGCATCCAAATAAAGTGATCAATTTAGATTTTGCTCTTTGTTTTAAAGTTTTTAAGATTGACTCAAGGGCATCAGGAGTATGGGCATAGTCTACAAATATAAATCTATCAATATTATTTTCAATTCTTTCAAGCCTGCCCGGAATGTTGCTGCACTCTTCAATGCCTTTTTTTATGTTTTTAAAAGATATCCCAAGTGCCAGTGCAGCACCGGCAGCACTAAGAATATTTTCCAGATTAAAACCGCCTGCAAGGGGTGAGTGAATGTTTATTGCATTGTTATCTTGAAAGATTGTTGCTTTAAGCCCTGATATGTCATCCTTAATATCTTTACATGACAGATCGGCATTTTTATTAATACCGACTTTGAAAATATTGATATCTTTTTTGCTGAGCAGATCAATGAGTTTAGAGCCTTTTTTATCATTGATATTCAAGACAGCTGTTGGAGGGCCTTTTGAATTTTTAGCACTTAAAATTTTAGTAAAAAATATTTTTTTGCATTTCCAGTACGCATCCATGGTTTCATGATAATCAAGGTGATCCTGGGTGAAATTAGTGAAAACTCCAATATCAAATTTGCAGCAATCAACTCGGTGAAGGTCCACTGCATGGGATGAAACTTCCATGATAACATGGGTTGTTCCGGCTTCTATCATGCCAGAGAATATTTTTTGAAGGTCAATGGATTCCGGTGTCGTAACAGGAGTGTCATAAATTTTTCCATTATATCTTACATTTATTGTTCCAATTACTCCAACTTTATACCCTGCTGCTTTTAAAACAGCTTCAAGAAGCCATGTCGTTGTGGTCTTCCCATTGGTGCCGGTAATGCCGATAAGAGTTATTTTTTCAGTTGGATCCCCAAAGAAGCGACTTGCAATGCAAGCCATCGCTTTTCTGGTATCCTTTACCTGTATTACATTTGTTACCGGAACCATGTCCGGATGTATCCTGTCTGGCATTTTTTGTACTAGAACTGCAGCAGCTTTTTTTTCAAAAGCTTTTTCGATATAGTCGTGTCCATCTTTTGTAAACCCTTTGATTGCAAAGAAAAGTCCCCCGGGTTTTACATCCTGAGCTTTTGCATGGATGGAGGTTATTTCAGGATCAATATCAGGCTCTGAATTTGGCATAATTCTTCTATCCCATGGCACTATGACTTCTTTCATTAGATATGAAAGTTTCATTGTCTCCCTTTTGCAGATATATCTGCAACCATTTGAGAAGTATTAAAATCAGGAGGAATGCCGAGATAATTCAATGATTCAACTAATATATTCCTAAAAACAGGCGCTGCAACAACTCCGCCATAATGATTAATCTTTGGTTCATCTACTACTACAAGGATTGCAAGCTCAGGATTTTTTGACGGAGCAAAGCCTGTAAATACGGCAGTGAACTTATCTTCAGAATAACCTTTGGAATTTTTATTAGCTACCTGAGCGGTTCCTGTTTTTCCACAGACTGAATATCCTTTGATAAATGCATTCATGCCTGTTCCGTTTTTCGATACTACTTCCTGCATCATCATTGTTACTTTTTTTGCAGTTGAGCTACTGATTACTCGCCTTGCCGGGGCGGGGCCATTGATTTTTACTGTTTCACCGGTATTGGATATAATTTGTTTTACAAGCAGAGGTTTCATTAGAATGCCATCATTTGCAATTGCAGAAACACCAGTTATAAGTTGTATTGCTGAAACTGCAATCCCCTGTCCAAAAGCGATTGCGCCACTGTCAATGTTTGACCAGTTTGAATAGTGTCTGAGTTCTCCAAATGCTTCACCAGGGCAATCAATTTTAGTTTTTCTGGCAAATCCAAAATCATTAAGTGAATTATAGAATATTTTTTTACTGATTGTTTCTGAGATTTTAGTTGCACCAATGTTACTCGAATATTTAACTATTTGAGTCAAAGTAAGCCAGCCATACGGGTGAGAGTCATTTATAGTATAATTTCCAATTTGGTAGGCTCCATTTTCACAATAAAAAATAGATTTTGGAGAGCAAAAACCTTTATTCAGTGCAGTTGCTACTGCAAATATTTTCATGACAGAGCCTGGTTCGAACTGATCGGTTACTGCCCGGTTTCTCCATGTTTCAGGTGCAAAGCCTTTATAATAGTTTGGGTTGAACTTAGGATAATGGGCAATTGCTAAAAGCTCTCCGGTGGATGGGACCATCACAATGGCTGTTCCTGACTTGGCTTTTTCTTTAACTACAACGTTTTCAAGAGCATGCTCTGCAATATATTGGATTTTTTTATCAATGCTGAGGACAATGGAGTTGCCACTGAATTTATTTGCAAAGGTACCGTTGCTGTCAACGAGCTTCCCTGTCGCATCTTTTATTGTTTTAATCCTAATATCCTGACCGGAAAGCATTTTATTATATTTATATTCAAGCCCTTCAAGACCTTTATTGTCTGTTCCTGTAAAACCTAATATTTGTCCTGCAAGTGCCTTGTTTGGATAATACCGTCGTGTATCTTCTTTAAAAAAAATATGCTCGAGGTTCAAAGCTTTTATTTTTTTGATTTTGTTTGGCGTAACTCTTCTTTGAACCCATACAAAAGGTTTGTCTGAAGAAAGTCTTTTTTTCAGATAATATTCATTGATACCCAGAATCGCTGCAAGCCTTGAAGCTGTTTTGCCCGGATTCTTGATTTGATTGGCAATAGCTGCAACAGAAAAAGTATTGATGCTTTTGGAGAGCTCATTCATGTTTCGGTCATAGATCTGACCTCTTTTACCCTGTATGGAACTGTATTTTATATATTCTTTTTCAGCCTTTTGGGTTAAAGCGGAAGATTTGAAAATTTGAAGTTCTACTGATCTTGCACTGAGAAGAATAATAGCAACAAAAATTAATAATTCCAAAAAAATAATTCTGTTTTGCCTTTTTTTTGTATTATTTTTTTCTGTCATTTTTTAAACCTCAAACTCCTCAATGGTTACTCTCCTTACTCATTATTTTTCAAATGCATCTATGTAAAAAACCTGATCTGCCGTTGGTGTTGAAAGATTTAACTCTGATCTTGCAATTTTTAAGATTCTCTCAGGGGAACTTAACCTTTCTTTTTCAATTATTAGAACACTGGTATTTGCTTTTAATCTCTGTCCTTCTTGTTGCAATCTGGGTATTTCACCCCGTGTATGGGAGGATTCCAGGCGAATCAGAGTATAAAAAAAGAGTTGAAATAAAAAGAATAAGGTTAGTACCAACCATTTTGTTGGCTTTTTAATTTCCTTTTTTTGTTTTATACGTCTGTTTGGCACATAATCCATGTTTATATTCTCTTTATTTATACTCTTTGGGCAACTCTCATTTTTGCGCTTCTTGCCATGGGGTTTAAATTTATTTCTTCTAAAGAAGGTATCAAAGGCTTTTTAAATACTGATTTCAGCGTTTGTTTAAATCCACATGCACATCTTGGGAGTTCTCTTGGGCACGTGCATCCATTTTCAAATTTTTTTATTTGTTGTTTTACAATCCTGTCTTCTAATGAATGAAAAGAAATCACAACAAGGCGTCCATTATTATTTAAGAGCTCGGGGATATTTTTCATAAATGTTTCAAGTCGTTCCAGCTCTTTGTTTACATATATTCTTAAAGCTTGAAATACTTTTGTTGCTGGGTGTATTCTTTTTTTAAAACTTATTTTTGCAGGTATGGATTTTTTAACAATTTGAGCAAGTTCACTGCTGGTTTTTATAGGGTTCACGGTTCTTTCTTTAACTATGTTTTTTGCAATTTTGCGTGACATTCTTTCTTCGCCATATCTATAAAAGATGTCCGCAAGATCTTTTTCATTAAATGAGTTAACAATTTCCATTGCTGTGACTTGTTCTCTTGTATCCATTCTCATATCTAGAACTTCATCTTTCTGGAAACTGAAACCTCTTTTACTGTTTTTTAATTGATTTAAAGAAAGCCCAAGGTCAAGAAGAATTCCGTCAGCTTTTTTGATTTCAAGGGATTCAAGGATTGTTGGAAGGTTTGAAAAATTGTCATGAACAAGAAATATTTTTTGAGAATAGTTTTTAAAAATTAGTTTTGCATTTTTTATGGCATCGTTATCCTGGTCAATTCCTATAAATTTTCCTGTGGGTGAAATGGCTTTAATACTTTGCTTTGCGTGCCCGGAACCACCGAGTGTGCAATCCACACAAATATGGCCTGGTTTTAATTGTAAATACTTCTGAACTTCTTCCGGCATTACAGATGTGTGTTCAAATGCCATTCTATAGCCCTATCGAAGCAATTTCATCTCTTACTTCATCTTTTTCAAGATCCTTAGTTACTAATTTATTCTCTTTAA
>JAIOSM010000479.1 GCA_021107575.1 Desulfobacteraceae bacterium
ACTTGCCTTTGACACTTTATATGCTGAAGGGCAAAGAAGATATGTAGAATCCTTATCAACCTATGCAAGGCAATTTTTAGGTCAGATGGATAAGCCGGATGTTGATTTGATCACAGGTCTTTCCCCTGCTATTTCAATTGAGCAAAAAACAGCAAGTCATAACCCAAGGTCTACTGTGGGAACTGTTACTGAAATTTATGACTATTTACGCCTGTTATATGCCAGAGTTGGAACACCTCATTGTTATAAATGCAACCGCCCAATATCATCCATATCAATTGATCAAATAATTGACAGAATTCTTAAATTTGAAGAAAAAACCAAAATAATCATTCTATCTCCCCTTGTTACTAACAAAAAAGGTACCCATGAGAAGACATTGCTAAATATCAAAAGGCAAGGATTTGCAAGGGTTCAAATTAATAAGGAGATGTACTTAACAGAAGATGTCCCTAAACTTGATAAAAATAAAAAACATTCTATTGATATAGTTGTTGACAGATTGATTGTTAAAGAAGAGATTGGAAAAAGACTTACAGACTCTATTGAACTGGCTCTCTCTCTTTCTAACGGGGTTATAAAAGTATTAAAGTTAACTAAGAGAGAAGAAGTCTTGTTCAGCGAGAATGCATCATGCATTAAATGTGACATCAGCTACCCTGAGTTTACTCCCGCAAGTTTCTCTTTTAATTCTCCCCAGGGAGCATGCCCCCAATGTGATGGGCTAGGTTCAGTTACTGAATTTGACCCGGATCTTGTAGTACCAAACCATTCATTATCTCTAAGAGATGGAGCAATTCTTCCATGGGCGTCAAGAAATTCTGTCCAGTTTATTGAATTTATAGATGCCTTAACTTCATTTTATCAAGAAGATATTTTTACACCTTTTAATAAACTTGATGTGAAGTTCCAAGATGTTTTGCTCTACGGATCAAAATCACAGAAAATACCTTTTTATATTGAAAATAATGGCAGAAGAAAAACTTATAAAAAAACCTTTGAAGGTGTTATACCAAACTTGAAAAGACGATATCATGAGACAGGATCAAGTTGGGCAAGGGAAGATATAAAAAAATATCTTAATTTTAAAAAATGCTCTGCCTGCGCAGGAGCTAGACTTAACAAGGCTTCAAACTCTGTTAGGATTGGAGATAAAACCATATCTCAACTCACAAGTCTTTCAGTTGAAAAAGCAAAACAATTTATATCTTCAGTTAGACTTAACGATAAAAATAAAATAATTGCCCAGGGAATTATCAAGGAAATCATTGGAAGGATTGAATTTCTCCAAAATGTAGGGCTTGAATATTTAACTCTTGACAGATCTGCTGCTACTTTATCCGGAGGAGAAAGCCAGAGGATTAGATTGGCAACTCAAATTGGGTCTCAACTAACTGGTGTTCTTTATGTACTTGATGAACCAAGCATCGGGCTTCACCAGCGTGATAATAAAAGGCTTTTTCAGACCCTCATAAATCTTAAAAATCTTGGAAACACAGTTCTTGTAGTTGAACATGATGAAGAGACTATTCTGTCTTCAGACTATGTTATAGATATGGGACCAGGCGCTGGTATTAATGGAGGAAAAGTTGTTTTTAAAGGTACTCCCAAACAACTTATTAAAGCTTCGGGTTCAATAACGGGTGATTACCTTTCAGGCAAAAAAAAAATTGAAATCCCTGCAAAAAGAAGAAAAGGCAATGGGAAACAACTAAAAGTTATTGAGGCATCATCAAATAATCTTGCATATATTGATGCATCCTTTCCCTTGGGTACTTTTATATGTGTTACAGGAGTGTCAGGATCAGGAAAATCAACTTTGGTTTTCTCAACTCTTTACAGAATTTTAGCAGCACATCTTCATAATGCAAAAACACCTCCGGGAGTTCATAAAGGCATACAGGGTCTTCAATACCTTGATAAAGTTATAAACATTAATCAATCACCCATTGGCAGAACACCAAGAAGCAATCCTGCAACATATACTCAGGTGTTCACCTATATAAGGGAACTTTTTTCAAAGACAAATGAAGCAAAGGCAAAAGGTTATAAACCCGGTAGATTCAGCTTTAATGTCAAAGGAGGCAGATGTGAAGCCTGTAGAGGCGATGGTATACTAAAAATTGAAATGCATTTCCTTCCGGATGTTTATGTGTCCTGTGATGTTTGTAGCGGCAAAAGATATAACAGGGAAACTCTTGATGTAAAATATAAAGGCAAAAACATTGCTGATGTATTAAATATGACAATAAATCAGGCATCTAAATTTTTCGAAAAAATACCAGCAATCAGCACTAAACTTAAAACACTCATTGATGTTGGCCTTGGTTATATAAAACTTGGCCAATCTGCAACAACTCTTTCCGGAGGAGAGGCCCAAAGAATCAAACTTGCTAAAGAATTAAGCAAAAGAAGTACGGGAAGAACCGTTTTCATCCTTGATGAACCGACAACGGGACTCCATACCGATGATATTAAAAAACTTTTAAATGTCCTTAACAGGCTTGTTTCTACCGGTAATACAGTCATTGTTATCGAACATAACCTTGATGTTATTAAATATGCTGACCATATTATTGATCTTGGACCTGAAGGTGGTGACAAAGGCGGGAAAATAATTGCGGTTGGTACCCCGGAACAGATTGCTGCTATAAAAAAATCATATACAGGAAATTATTTAAAAGATGTATTAAAAAACTAAAGGGGCAAGTAGGCTTCTATTTTAAAAAAGCAATACAAATTTGTGCTGCTTGTTTTATTATACCAGGTGTTCCAATCATCTCTTTTACCTGGTTTAAAGATTGTCTTACAGCATCTAACTTAAGGGGATTATTCTGCCATTCTGAAACTTTATCTGCAATTTGCTTTTCATTAATAGTTTGAACATATTCAGGCAAAATTTCTTTCCCTGCCAAAAGATTAGGCATCCCAATATATTTTATCTTTACAATGGCTTTTGCAATTTTAAATGAAAGCCAGGACATCTTATACATTATTATCATAGGAATTCCCAAAATAGCATTTTCAACAGTAATGGTTCCTGATGCAGTTAAACAAAAACTCAATTTTGCCCTTAGCGCATAACTGTTCCCATAAATTATATCAACATGTTCGTTAATCTCAGAAGATTCACAAATTTTCTGTAATAAAGATTTTTCAAGGGACCCTGCTGCAAACAATAAAATTTTAGCAGATTCATATGCTTTGCTTATCTTTATAATGTTAAGCATGGGCACTAAGAGTGAATTCAGTTCAGATTTCCTGGAACCTGGCATTAACCCGATAAGATTCATACCTTTATATTTTTCTAATAATAAATCACTCTCTTTTGTTTTTAATTTTTGATCTATGATGTCAACAAGAGGATTTCCAAAATACTCAGTTTTAATTCCATATTTTTCATATACTTTTTTTTCAAAGGGAAATATACAGATAACCTTGTCAACATACTTTTTAATATTCTTAACCCGGTATTCTCTTGAAGCATAGACTTGGGGGCTAATATAATAAACTACCGGAATTGAGAGCTTTTTTGCATATTTTGCAATATGTATATTAAATCCGTAGAAATCAACCAGAATTATGAGGTCGGGGCTGTTTAATTCAAAATAAGTTTTAATTTTATTGTTTAATAAATACTTAAAAAATAAATACTTTTTAAAAAGACCATTTAACCCAAAGCCTTCAATACTCAATGTATCAGCAAGATATATGTCAGAGTTCAGACGTATATCATTGCCTCCAATACTTGTTATCCTTATATTATCAAACTTATTTTCGTTTTGATTTATTTGCCTGATTTTTTCTATTAAGGCGCTGGCATGTAAATCGCCAGAAAAATCACCAGTTGAAATAAATATATGTTTATTCATAAAATGTAATTGGGCTAATGTTTTTCAACTTTAAGAACAAATCGTTTGATCCTGTTTCCATCTTTTTCTCTAACTATTATTGTACAATTATCGGATTTTATTGTTTCTCCAACTTCTGGAATTCTTCCTATTATATTCAAAACATAGCCTGAAAATGTGTCATAATCATTTGCTTCAGGAATTGAAAGCCCTGTTTTTTTATTTAATTCATCAATATCAACTTTACCCATGACAAGGAAATTCCCACCTTTGATTTTCACAATATCAGGTTCAAGCTTGTCTGTTTCATCAGTAATTTCACCAACAATTTCTTCGACAACATCCTCAAGAGTTACAATTCCAGACATCCCGCCATGTTCATCAATTACAACACCTATATGATTTTTCAGCCTTTTAAATTCATGCAAAAGAGAATCTAATTTCTTTGAATCTGGAATAAAATTAGGCCGTTGCATTATTTTTTTTATATCAAGTTTACCAGACCCGTTATTAGCACATGATTCGTGAAATGCACCAAACAAATTTTTAACATTGATAATACCTACAATATTATCAATATCACCCTCAATTACAGGAATTCTTGTAAAGCCTGACTCAATAATTGATTTTATATCAATTTTATTCTCAATGTCTATTACAAAAACATCAGCTCTGGGCGTCATAATTTCTGAAGCACTGGTATCATCAAATTCAAAAATATTGGAAATAAACTCTTTTTCTTCCTCTTTAATTTCACCCTCTTCCTCAACAACCTCAATCATTGTCATTAATTCGTCTTCTGTAACATGAGGAGCTTTATCAAAGGTTCCCAGAATTTTTGGAATAAAATTTAACAAATAAATAACGGGAAAAAATAATTTTGAAAGCCAAAAAACTGGAATAATCACAATCCTTGCTACAAGAATATTATTTTGCGCTGCAAATGATTTTGGAAATATCTCACCAACTACAAGGATAAGAAAGGTCATTATTCCTGTTGCAATGCCAATGGCGTTTGATTGAAAATATGCCATGGCAATTTTTGTAGCCAGGGCTGAGGCGCATATATTGACAAGGTTATTCCCGATAAGAATAGTTGTGAGAAGTCTATGGGAATCTTTTTTCATATGCATTATAAGCTTATCAACTTTGGATCCTTCTTTTGCAAGATGCAAAGCCTTAACCTGGCTTATAGAAAAAAGAGCTGTTTCTGAGGATGAAAAAAAGCCGGATAAAAAAAGACAGATTACGAGTATAATCAATTCAGTTGTCAACAAAGTAAAATGCTTGCCTTTTTATATAATTGATTTTAAAAAAACATCTTAAACTCATATTATCTTAAAAATGTTGTTAAATCAAAATAAAATAATTTTTGCCAAATTTAAACAAAATCACTATCATCCATTGCCTGAATACAAATACTATATTTTTCCGCAAGTAAAATCATCTTTTCACGGTCAAAGGATATACTCTTCTCAGCTTCCAGTATAAGAGTAGATGCGCCAGCTTTATACATTGTCTCTATAGTATCACAGCCGGTGCAAGGCAGATCAAATCTTAAATCCTGATTTGGTTTTGAAATTTTTACCACCACAGTCTCTTTGTCGGCAAGGCCCCCACCACGTAAAATAGTTGCATCTGTTCCGTCTATAGCCTCAACAGCCAATATAGTTCCATTGCTTATAACAACGCATTGACCGATATCATATTTCCCGATTTGTTTGGCTATAGGCCAACCTGCCAGAATATCCTGCATTTCGGATTTCGATGGTTTTCGCTTTGTCCAGCACCCTTTTTTGTTAATAAGTTCAGGCAGAAGAAAAGTAGATGGCTTGATTGTAATACCCTCTTTTCCAAGCAGGTTAGCAAACAAAGTCAGGACTGAATCATCATGGGTATGTTTTAGCCTAGCAAAAAATGCCAGAGCTTTAAAATCAGGTCTGATATCAGAAAAAAGCCTGGTTTTTTTTATTGTTCCAAGCATAACAGCTTCATCGATGTTATTTTTTTTGAAAAATTTTAAAACCCGGCTGAACTGTCCTAAGCGCAGCCATTCTATTGAGTCAGCATATTCTTTTAAAACTTCATCCGCTTCATTTGTATATGCAACTACAAATATTTTGTATCCTTTTTCCAGAGCTTTTTTTAAAAAGAGCTCTGGAAAAGGACCTCCACCTGCCATAAGTCCTATTCGCATTAATTACCTGGTTATACCTCTACTAGAATTTTTAATGAACTGCATAAAATTTTTAACCTCGGGGATCTGCTCGACCTCGGCTTTGACACGTTCTGAAGCCTGCTTAGTTGTAAGCCCAATTCTGAATACAATTCTATAGGCTTTTTTCAATTCTTTAATTGATGCTTTGGAAAAATCATTTCTTTTTAGACCGACATTATTCAAACCATGTAAGCTTGTACGATCACCAGCAGCAAGAACGTAGGGCGGAATGTCTTTAAATACAGCTGATTTACCTCCAATGTAAGCATAATCCCCAATTTGTACAAATTGGTGAACAGCCACAAAGCCACCAAGAGTAGCATTATTACCAACAATAACAT
>JAIOSM010000291.1 GCA_021107575.1 Desulfobacteraceae bacterium
ATAGTATAGGTGTACAGAACTCTGCACTTGCAATGTTTTTTCCAAGCTTTACAGGATTTTGCAAATTTTCACTGGTAATAGTTTTAATCCCCATATTATTAAAAAAGTTTTTCCAGAAATTAAGGTCTTCTACCATATGCAGTGCTGCCGGAATCCCTATTGTAAAGGTCTGTTCATTCGTTTTAAGATCATCTTGTTCTAAAACTTTTTTTCTTTGTTTTAAAAGGTTAAAGTCTTGTTTTTTGGGGACGTAACTGTTTGTATTATAATCTCTTCCACATAAAAATCCAAAGGCTTCGATCTGATTGTTAACTTCAGCAATGGTTATTTTGCAATGGTTTGTGCATAGTTGACATGTTTCCTGGCTAATTGGAATCTTTGTTTTGTAAAGTTTAAATCCTCTAAAGGAGTCTGATTTAAAATTTTGTTCTGACAGTAGTAAACATATGCCCAGAGCACCTGTTAAATGGCAGTATTTTGAGACATGTATTTGTTTTTGCAGCTTTTGTTCAAAAGCTGCAACAAGAGCTTTATTCTTTGCAGTGGCTCCCTGAAAAAGGATAGTGTTACCGATTTCACCTTCTGAGGCTACTTTTGACAGGTAATTATCCCTTACAGAGTGAAGTGCTGATGCGAGCACCTGATTAGTGTTATAACCAAGTGTTAAAAAATGGTTCATATCTCTTTCCATGAATACAGTACACCTGTCACTGGATAGAGGTGATTTTACTGATTCTGTTCTTTTCGAATATTCCAGTATTGGGCACCCAAGTTTATTTGCCTGTTCTTCAATGAAACTTCCTGTGCCGGCTGCACAGATGGCATTCATAGTTGACGAGGTTACATTTCCATGCTTTAAGGTGGTAAATTTTGCGTCCTGGCCACCTATTTCAATTATTGTGTCAACATTAGGATTGAGCTTAACAGCAGCCTTTGCATGGGCTGTAATTTCATCGGGCAGGATATCAGCTCCAATAATTTTGCTGGCAAGTTTCCTACCTGAACCTGTAGTACCACAACCTATAATGTTAATATCCAGATTATATTTTTTTATTACATAATCCTGAACTTTTAAGATAGAAAGAATTGCTTCTACGGGTTTTGAGGCTGTTCTTGTATAAAAGCCTGCCATGACTTCTTGAGTGTCTGTCATTATAACGCTTTTTGTGCTTGTGGAACCTACATCAACGCCAATATAACAGTCTGTTGGCTCCGAATTTGAATTATGGCTTAAATCAAGGTCTACAGGGTCAATATATATGTCAGTTTCAACATCTTCATATATAAAACTTTCATATGCTTTAAAATCGGGGTATTCTGAAAATGATAGAGAAAGGGCAGGGTAAAAAACTTTTTTTTCTTGTTTTTCAGTTTTTAATAAATCTGAAACAACATTATATTTTATTGATTTTTTTTGCAGTAAGCTGTTTTGAGAAATTTCATCTATCAGGCATAGTGCAGCACCTAATGCTCCATATAGATTAGAATATTTATCAGTAGTAAGTTTTTCTTGTAAAAGTTTTTCAAGATGTTTTTTAACTGAGAGGTTTTTTGAAACTCCTCCGCAAAAAATAATTGGAAATCGCAGGCTTGCCCCGGAAAACAGAGTGTTGAAAATGTTTTTTGCAAGTCCCTTGCAAAGTCCGTCACATATTTGCGGGATTGAATATCCTTCTTGTTGTGCATGAATTAAGTCGGTTTTGGCAAACACAGCACATCTTGTAGCAATATCAGGTAGCTGCGAGAAGTTTGATAATGCTTTTTTGCTCAGTTGCTGTGATGATTCAAGACCGAGCCTGATTGCCTGCTGATCAAGAAAGCTTCCAGTCCCGGCTGCACAGGAAGTGTTATGTTTGGAGCCGGAATATAACTGATCTGTGTCAAAAAGGCTTAAATTGAATTTTTCTCCCCCGACATTTAAAATAGAACCAAAATTACCATGCAGGTATTTACAGGCCCTTATGATCGAAACAAGCTGGTCATATTCAGCATTATTGTTAACATATGAAGAACTTGATGATGTAACAGCAACATGATTGATTTGTGATAAATCAATGTTTTCTGAAGCTTTTTCAAGGGATGAACCAATATTACCATGGTGAAAAAGATAGGAAGTATTAATAATATCTTTGTTTGAATTAACAAGAACAACAGAAATAGAAACAGAGCCGATGTCGATACCTAAAATATGTGATAAAATTTGCATTATGAAAGTTTCTCCACAATCTCATTGTAAAAATCAGAGACGCCTTTGCACCATCCGTCCATGAATTTTTTTGCATGTTGATTAAAATGTTCCTGGGAAAAGTTAATAAGGTGGTCAGAATTAAATATTTCATTAAAATAATAATTAAACTTACTGTCTTTAACAATATTATATGAGTCTTCAAATCCTACTGCATAGACAAGGTCTTCATAATGAGCTCTTTTTGCCCATTCCAGACCTTTATATATTCCCATTTCCAGATAGTTTTTTTCAGATTCAAATTTTTCTTTTTTAAGCCTGTTGATAATTTCAGACATATCAAAGTCCTGGAGAATTCTTTTCTGGAACTCTTCTTTTTTTTGTATTGCTTCAAGCAGAGCATCTTGAAACATTTTGGAAAGGTTAAAAGATTTCCGCCATTTGTCAAGTTTTTTAGAGAGCATGTCCGGGATGCTCAAAGTTACTTTCTGTGCCATTTTAAATCCTATGTATTAAATTAATAATAAATATTATATTGATAAATACGTACATATATTTAAGTACGTATAATAAACAGCATGCTGTGTCAACTAATATTATTAAAGGCAATGCATATATTGATGAAAAACTTGAATTTTTTGGGAAAAGTCAGTATAAAAAATCATGGTAAGAGAATTTCTGGAAAGTATTGGGTACTTATCTATTCACTTTATTGAAAGTGTAGGTAGAACTATTATATTTCTTGTTTATGGGATTATTAATATATTTTTGCCACCATTTCAATTCAATAAAATACTTGAACATATTTGGTTTATAGGTGCTAAATCAATGCTTGTAATTATTCTTACCGGACTTTTTACCGGCATGGTGCTTGGATTGCAGGGATATTACACTCTTACTAAATTTGGTTCAGAAGGTGCGCTCGGTTCTGTTGTAGCTTTAAGCCTGATTCGTGAACTTGGACCGGTACTCGCAGCATTTATGATAACAGCAAGAGCCGGATCTGCAATTGCTGCAGAAATTGGTGTAATGCGTATATCTGAGCAGGTAGATGCCCTTGAGACAATGGATATAAATCCGATTAAATATTTGTTCAGCCCAAGAATAGTTGCTGCTCTTATCAGTTTTCCTTTGCTTACGGCTTTATTCGATGTAATAGGAATTTTTGGAGGATATTTATCCGGTGCATTAATGACCAATGCGAATAAAGGCATTTACGCACAGAAAGTTGTACATAGTGTGCTCATGGAAGATGTTACAGCAGGTTTTGTTAAATCCTTTGTTTTTGCAATGATTGTAACAACTATTTGTTGCTTTCAGGGATATTATACTCATTTAAATACTAAAGGTGAGCATGGGGCAAGAGGGGTAAGCCTTTCCACAACCAATGCAGTTGTTACTTCCTGTGTTCTTATTTTAGTTTTTGATTATATTATAACTTATATTCTTATGTAGAGTTGATGCCATGGCTGATCCTTTTATCCAATTTGTTGATGTGAAAAAGAGTTTTGATGCAAATCATGTAATGCAAGGTATAAACCTCTATATATATAAGGGTGAAATTACGGCTGTGATCGGAAAAAGCGGGTGTGGTAAATCTGTTCTTTTAAAACATATTATAGGACTTATGAATCAGGATTCAGGTGAAATTTTAATATCCGGGAAAGACCTTTCAAGTTTAAATAAAAAAGAGAAGAAGGCATTTAAAAATAAACTGAGCTATATGTTTCAAAGCAATGCGCTTTTTGATTCTTTAAATATTTTTGATAATATTGCATTACCTCTTGTGGAAAAGTCGTCTCTTTCAAAAGAAAAAATAAAAGAAAAAGTAAAATTGAGAATGGCTCAACTTGAAATTAAAGGAACAGAGGAGAACTTCCCATCCGAGCTTTCCGGTGGAATGCAAAAAAGGGTGGCACTTGCAAGGGCATTAGTGACTGATCCTGATATTGTTCTTTTTGATGAGCCCACCACCGGACTTGACCCTGTGAGGAAAAAAAGTGTCCATTTAATGATAAAAGAATACCAGAAAAAATTCGGATTTACTGCTGTAGTTGTAAGTCATGAAATACCTGAGGTTTTCGATATTGCCCAGAGGATTGCCATGCTTGAGAGTGGAAAAATTGTTTTTGAAGGTGACAAAGATGCAATATTGAATTCAGATAATGTAATAGTTAAGTCTTTTATTATGGGAAAAGAAATAATATGATATTGTGCAGAATAAGACAAAGAGGATAGTATAAATGAAAAAAGGAACAACAGAACTTTATGTCGGTATTTTTATCATCCTTGGTATTCTTTGTTCAGGTTATCTTATTATCACACTTGGTGAATTGAACCTGTTTAAGAATGACAGGTATTCTGTATATGCATATTTTACATCGGTTTCTAGCTTGAACAATGGTGCAGATGTTGAGATGGCAGGAGTTGGAATCGGTAAGGTCACTTCAATTTTTTTAGATACTGAGCAATTGCTTGCAAAGGTTGAACTTTCTGTAATGAAAAATATTGAATTATCAGAAGATGTTATTGCATCGGTGAAAACAACGGGAATTATAGGCGATAAGTATATTGAACTATCCCCTGGCGGGTCGGAAATTATTCTTAAACCAGGAGACATTATATTTAATACTGAGTCTTCGGTTGATCTGGAATCTTTGATAAGGAAATACATTTTTAATTTAAATGAAGAAAAATAAGAAAGAACGATCGGGAAGGATGATAATGATAAAACAAAAAAAATATTTATTACCAATCTGTTTATGGGTAATGATTTTTACTTCTTTGATTTGCTTTGCTGAAACGTCTCCCATGAATTGTGTACAAAAGAATTTTGATGAGATTGTTTCTATACTTAAAAGCCCCTTGTTTAAAAACAAGACTGAAAAAGAACAGCAAAATGAAATGTATGAGAAATTAGATTCAAATTTTGATTTTAAAATAATATCCATGTTAGCTCTTGGGAGAAATTGGAAAAGATTTTCCCCTGGCCAGAGAGATGAGTTTGCAAATTATTTTTCAAAACTTGTAACAAAGGTTTATCTCAGCAAAATCAGAGGCGAGAATTTAGATGGCATCAAAGTAGATTATGTAAAAACCATTGATTTAAAAACAAAGTCAAGGCGGTCAGATGTATATACTGTATTGCATAATAATGGTACTAAAACGCCTGTTGTCTACAGAATGATGCAAACAGAATCAAACGACTGGAAGGCTTATGACATATTAGTAGAGGGAGTAAGCTTGATAGCAAACTACAGAGATACATATAGAACAAAGTCTATGATCCCTCCTGAAACAATTATTAAAGAGCTGAAAGCGAAAGTTGAAAAATGAAAAATTCTAAGGTCCTTATATTTTTTCTATTAATCACAATTGTCGGTTGTTGTTCATCTGTTGTATCCTTTTCATCAATTGTGTTTGCAGCTGATGAAGAAGAATTTTCAGAGTTGATGGATGAGTATGAAGAGAAAAATAAACAGACCCGGGTGGCAGATCCTTTGTATTGGTGCAACTATGGAGTCTTTAAATTTAATGATAAAATGTATGATTGGTTTATAGAGCCGGCTGCAAACGGATATAAGTTTGTTGTTCCTGAAGGAATCCGTTCCTGCATAGGTAATTTTTTTACAAATCTTTTTTTCCCGATACGGTTTATAAACAATTTTTTACAGGGAGATTTTAGAGGAGCCGGGACCGAGGCAGAAATTTTTTTTCTCAATACTACAGTGGGAATGTTGGGCATTGCTCAAGTTGCTCAAGAGACCTTTGATCTTCAAATCAGCGATGAAGATTTTGGGCAGACTTTGGGAAAATATCATGTTGGAGAGGGTTTTTATATTGTCTGGCCATTTCTTGGACCTTCAACGTTAAGGGATACATTTGGAATGGCAGGTGATTCTTTATTCTATCCTTTAAATTATTTAGATGCCCCCGAGGTAGTAATAGGGTCAAAAATCTTATATACAATAAATTCCACATCATACAGAATAGATGATTACAATACATTAAGAAAAGGTGCTATTGATCCATATATGGCTTTAAAAAATGGATACATTCAACAGAGGATAGAGAAAATAAAAAAATAACTGATTCTTTGTTATTGTCAATAAAGATCATCTCTTCTGTTAGGGAAGAAATACTTCATCTTATGGCGGTGTATGTTATCAAGTTTTTTAGAAGATAATTTTGAAACCAGCAATCCTTCTTCATTTTTAACATATTTTGAAATAACTTTGCCATCCGGCCCTATAACTACAGCTATACCTGGGAATGATAAACCATTACCATTTTCTCCTGTCTGATTGCAGGCTGCAATAAAAATTCCATTATCAAATGCTCGCGCTTTAAGATGCCGCATCCATGATTGATACTTTTCCTCACTGCTTCCCCGGGGTGACGCATGGGGAATTATGATCAAATCGGCTCCTTTAGCAGTCATGGATGATGCAAGTTGCGGGAAATGAGCATCATAACAAAGCTGGATTCCAAAATTCAGGCTTTTTGCTTTATTTTGACATATCTCAATCTTATTGCCTTTGGATAATATTTTTTTTTCAGGCGGGGCAAGATGAATTTTTCTGTAAACAAACAATGATTTATCAGGCATGACAGCAAAATGAGAGGCATAGATTTTATTATTTGAATCTTTTTGTGCCAGTCCGGCTATTATTGTAATAGATTTTTTAATGGAAATGTCTTGCAGAGTGTTTACCAGTTCATTTGACAAAGGTTTTGCAATAGAAAGTACTTTTTTCCCAGACGTATAGCCTGTAAGATTCATCTCAGGAAAAATAACTAATGATGTTCCTTTTTCAGCCGCTATATTTACAAATTCAATGCATTTTGAAAGGTTTTTTTCAAACTTACCACAAATTGAGTTTTGAACAGCAAGTGCGATAGTAATATCTTTCATACTTTGAAAAGAGCACTTATTTTAAAAAGGTTGGTTGCAGGCAGGTTCAGGATGTTATTAATTCCGGTTTTTGATGAGATTTCTTTTAAATACTTATCAATTGTTTCAGTAGATTGAGCTATAAATGTAAACCATACATTATAATCATGTTCTCTTACATAGTTGTGTGTAACTCCGGAATAAGAGTTCACAACTTCTGCAAAGGATTCAATCTCTTTTGCAGGGACTTTTGCAGCACAGAGTGTGCTTTCATACCCGATTTTTCCGGGACTAAAATTACCTCCAATGCGTCTTATGATATTATTTTCTTTCATTCTCAGTATTCTTTTAATTACAATATCAGAAGAGAGATTAAGGTCGTCTGCTATCTTTGAAAAAGGTTTTGCATCAGTCGGGAAATTTGACTGTATTCTATTTAGTATTTGTTTATCAATATTATCTAATGAATACATAATTAATCCAGTGAATACATAGTTGATACGCAATTAGCCTGTGACTAACCTATAAAAAAAGCTCTGTAATAACTAAATCATATTAGATTACAGAGCTTTATGTTTTTAATTCCAAAGGATGAGATTAATTATACACATCCAGTTGGTTTTGGAAGACCGGCCATTTTACAAGCACCCTTACCTGGTCCTGATGGGAACAATTCATAAATATGTTTGAGTTTGAACTTAGTAAGCTTAGAAAGAACACGTACCATGGGAGCAATTCCATTTTTTTCATAATAGTCTTGAAGGACTTCAATCACTTTTGTATGCTCTTCGTTGAGCTCGTCAATACCTTCCTGACCTCTTACATACTCTATCCAGTTTTCATTAAAAGCACCATAATCAAGTAAGAAGCCATCCTCATCTATTTCGAATGTTGCCCCATTCATTTCTGCTGTTGCCATTAAAAATACCTCCTGTTAAAAATAAGTTTTCTATCGTTTTTAAGACTGTCTGTCTTAGTTAAATTCTTTACAAATAATTTTTTACCATAAACTAAGCACTGCCTGTTGTCAATATAAAGTTTAAGCCTTTAAGTATTTTTTATACTAAATTATTTTAATATTCCTTTGGGGTCAGATTTATCTCTTTTAAGGTGAAAACAGGTCCATCTTTACATACCAGTTCTTTTCCTATGTTACATCTTCCACACATGCCAATTCCGCATTTCATTCTATTTTCAAGAGACATGATAACCTGATCATCTGAATAACCTAATTTTTCTAGAACCGGTTGCGTGAACTTAATCATAATAGGTGGCCCGCAAACAATTGCATAGGTATCTTTATCAGCTTTCGGACCAAAGTCTTCGGTGATCTGAGGGACAAAGCCAGTGTGGTAATTCCAGTTTGGGTCATCAGTGCCATCAACAGTTATGTGCATGTTAATGTCATCTCTTTTTTCCCATTCATAAAGTTCATCTCTGTAAAGAAGCATACCCGGGGATCTTGCGCCATAAACAACATCAATATTTTTGAATTTTGCTCTGTTTGCAGGATCCAGCATATAAATAATAGAAGAGCGTAGAGTTGTAAAGGCAAAACCTCCACCAATGATCAGAATATTTTTATTCTCAAGCGTTTCCCATGGGTACCAGTTACCAAGTGGTCCTCTGATTCCCATGATATCTCCGACCTGCATATTATGAAGATGGGAAGTTACAACTCCGGTTTTAAATACTGTAAATTTTACAAAGCCTTTTTCCACAGGTGAGGATGCAATACCAATAGGGATTTCTCCTATACCCGGTATTGACAGCTCTGCAAATTGTCCGGCCTGATATGAGAATTTTTCTTCATCCTCTTTATTTAAAAATACAAACTTGAATGTTTTTAAAGATTTATCCTCAGTTGCAATTTCAATATCATCAATGCGAACCGGGTAAGGTCTATAGGGGTTTTCCATGTTTCCTCCTAGGAATTCATTTGTTCACATATTTCACGAATGTCTATATTTACCGGACAATGTTTTACACATCTTCCGCAACCTACGCACATGAGTCCCTGATCATATTTGTCAGGGAAGTATTTTAACTTGTGCATAAATCTTTGCCTGACCCTCTGGGTTTTTCCTTCTCTTGGGTTGTGCCCGGAAGCATGTTCTGTAAAAAGCCTTGACATGCATGTGTCCCAGTTACGGAACCTGATGCACGATTTGTCCTTTGTTTCATCCTGGATATCAAAACACCAGCAGGTAGGGCAGACATAGGTGCAGGTTCCACAATTAATACATGAAAAAGCAATGTCATCCCAGAAAGGAGCATTATAAAGCTCAAGAATAGTTTTCCCATTGAGTTTGTCATGGGAAACCGTTGAAACTATCGCTTTTTCAGCTTTCTTTTTTAATTTGCTAATTGTTTCCAAAGCATTTTTTTCATCAGTCTGGTTATCAAACCCGCATTTTGAAATAAAATTTTCACCTTTATCAGTTATAACCTTTGCAAGATATTCATTCCCGGTATCTATAAGTAAGACATCAAGGTCTGTTTCATCAAAGGGGCCTGTATCAACGGAAGTTGAAAAATCGAATTGACCCGGGTTGTTTACGGCAAGCCCTACCAGTGTTGTGGCAGCATAGGCATCGCAAAAATAGGGATCTTTAAATTCTTCAGTATCAAAATTTAATTGCAGTATCTTAAAAGCTTTTGCATCATATGGCTTTATTCCTAAAACAGCTCTTGGAGAATAATCAGTTTCAACTCTTTCCATTATATGGTGATTATCCTGCGCTTCATCAAGATTCGCTGTGAGCATTTTTTCTGTTTGTGGAAAAATTACAGATTTGGGCGAAAGAATGGTATCAGAAGATTCCATATCAGGATATACTTTGTCTCCAAGTGCTTGTATCAGATAATAGTCTTTATCTTTTACAGCACCGAAAAGATGATATTCTTTCCGGGATTTATCAAGCCCCTGTTCCCATTCTTTTTTATCTATTTTTATTATTTTCATAAAATTGTCCTTTTTAAATTACATGATAAAATCATCTGGATCATCGGGTTGATAGGTATCAAGAGGCGGACGTTGGCTTATATCAAGCCCTGCTTCCCAATTAAAAAGCTCCAGGGAATCTTTATTAAGTTTTCGTGTAAAGTTCCTAACTTTGATATCCATGGGGCAGGCTTCTTCACATGCGCCGCAATCAGTACACCTTCCTGCGCAATGATATGCTCTTAAGTAATGAAAGGTTTTAATATCATCAGTGTTCTGACCTTTTCCAACCCACTGGGGCCCTGATTCGTCAACAAAGCATGTTGGGCAATAGCATAATGGACATGCATTGCGGCAGGCATAACATCTGATACAGTCCTCTGTAAGTTTATCAAAAAAATCCCATTTTTCTTCAGAACTCATTGCTTCAATTTTTTTAACATCAGCAAACTGATCTTCAATGATTTGTTCTTCAACAAGATCAGAAACAAGTTCATCATAGATAACAGGATTCCTGTGCGTACATGTCTTGCAGTTTGATCTGAGATATTCTTGCTTATTTATTTTTTCCTCTTTTGTTTCAGATTTGACAATCAAAGTATTGCCTTCTTCTGAAAACTGAGTTATCTCATCATCAAAAAGAAGGGCAATTTGTTTCTTGTCAACCATGCCTGTGCATGGAAGACCGATAATATATAGCTTTTCACGGTCTATTTTATTTTCAACTATATGGGTTACAATATTCCTTGAGTCACATCCCTTGGCAATTATTCCAATTTTACCTTCACACTTTTTTATACCGGGTAGATAATTGGCAAGATTCAATCCACAAGTACTACTCCATATGAGATTATCTGCATCATTTTCATTTTTTGCAACAAACGGGTTTGCTGCCATGGGTATGGTGCCTTGCTTAAAGCCAATCACCATTTCTGCTTTGCCTTGTTTTAAAACATCTTTGGCAAGGTTTTGTATTTTTTCTGTATAAGTATGCATAAGCTTACCTTTAATTATACTGTTTTTTTAGTTTCTTGTTCGGTCCAAGTGCTCTGACTTTTTCAGTGATTTTTTTTACAACATCAACAAACTTGGTAGCTTCTGCTGAGGAAATCCAGGAAAAATGCACTCTTTCTTTTTCAATTCCAACATGTTCAAGAAGGTTACCCATGAGAGCAAATTTTCTTCTTGCATAATAATTACCATCCAGGTAATGACATTCACCAGGATGTCAGCCGGAAACCCAAACAGCATCGGCCCCTTCTCTCAAAGCTGAGAGTATGAATTTTGCACTCATCCTGCCGGAGCATGGAATCCTGATCACACGAATATCAGCAGGATATTCAAGTCTGCTGACACCTGCAAGGTCGGCAGCTCCATAGCTGCACCAATTGCATAGAAAACTTACTATTTTAATATTTTTTTCTGCCATGCTTATAAATCTCCTTTATATGGCTTAATTATATGGCTTAACCCTATTGTCTAATCTTATTTAACCCAGGCCAAATATCTGGGAGAAAATCTGATTAGTATCAAATCCTTTTAAATGGATTGCGCCGGACCTGCATGAAGCTACACAGAGTCCACAACCTTTGCACAGCACAGGGTTGATTTCAGCTTTACCTTTACCCCATCCTTCTTTGGCAAACTCGGGCGCATTATACGGACATATTGATATACATACACCGCACGCGCTACATGTTTGAAAATCGACATTCGCAATTGTGCCGCTGGTAAAAAGAGTATCCTTTTTAGCAAGAAGTGTCAAAGCTCTTGACGCTGATGCCTTACCTTGAGTAATTGCTTCATCAAGGGGTTTAGGATAATGTCCTGAGCCACATAGAAACACACCATCTGTGGCAAACTCAGCAGGCCCTAATTTCGCATGTTTTTCTACAAAGAAGCCTTCATCATTTAAAGGAACTTTATAAAAATTGGCAAGTTTCTCACTTTTTCTTGGCACAATAGCAGTCGCAAGAGTAACAAGGTCAGCTTCAATTTCAAGAGGGATATTGAGAACATGATCATTAATTGTTATTTTTACATTATCTTTTTCAGCTTTTACAACAGGTTTGTTCTCAACATCATATCTAATAAATATAACTCCCATGTCCCGGGCTTTTTTATAAAGAAGTTCTTTTTCACCATAGGTCCTGATATCTCTGTATAGAATAAAAACATCAGTGTCAGGTTTTCGTGTTTTGAGTTCAATTGCACTTTCAACTGAATGTGTGCAACACACTCTTGAGCAATATGGACGTTCAGGTTCTCTTGAGCCAACACACTGAATAAACACAGCAGAATTGATTTTTTTAAGCTTTGAATCGTTCTGTTGAAACATTTTGTCGAGATCAAGGCTTGCTATAATTCTATCGTCTTTACCATAAGAATACTCGTCAGGTTCATATGCTTTTGCACCGGTTGCAATTACGCTGATACCATATTCAAGTGAAAAATTTTCATCTTTATTTGCAAAGTCAGATTTGAAATTGCCAACAAATCCTCCAACGCTTTCAATGGTAGTGTCAAGATGTACATGGATTTTATTGTTGCTATTTATGTTCTTTAGCATTTTTTTAAGTTCTTCCTGTGCATCTTCTCCCTGGGCGGTCTTATAAAGTTTCAGGGCTTCTCCGCCAAGCCCCGACTTTTTCTCAATAATATGTGTTTCATACCCTTGAGCAGCAAGACTTTGAGCCGCAGCCATGCCTGCTACACCGCCTCCAATAACAACTACTGTGTCATTTACACTGATTTTTTCCTCTGTTAAAGGCTCGGAAAGAGCACTCTTTGCAACTGCCATTCTAACAAGATCTTTGGCTTTTAGAGTCGCAATCTCAGGGTTGTTTTTGTGTACCCATGAGTTATGGTTACGGATATTTGTCATCTCAAAGAGATATTTATTAAGACCTGCATTTTTAAGAGTCTCCTGGAAAAGAGGCTCATGAGTTTTTGGAGTACAGGCAGCAACAACAATTCTATTTAAGTTTTTTTCTTTAATAAACTCTGCCATTTTATCCTGGGCATCCTGACTGCATGCATATAATGGTTCATATGCGAATTCAACATAAGGAAGAGTTTTTGCATATTCAGTAACATCAGGGCAGTCAACAACACCATTGATATTTGATCCGCAATCACAGAGAAAGACTCCGATTCTTGGTCTGTCACCTGTAACATTCACTTCAAGAACAGATTCAGGTACTTTGGTTAAAGTGTTTCTTGCTTCACTTAATGAATCTCCTGCTGCAGAGGCAGCGGCTCCTGCGTCAAGAACAGATTCAGGGATATCTTTCGGGCTGTTGAATACACCTGAAATATAAATACCATCCCGTGAACTTGATACAGGATCAAATGTCGGAGTTTTACAAAAACCATTCTGACTGACTTCTATCCCGAGTTTTTCTGCAAGATCTTTTGTTTCCTGAGAGATTTCCAATCCAACAGACAGAACAATCATGTCATAAATTTCTGTTTGTCTTACGCCGAAGTCATCAACGTATTCAATTTTTAGATCATGGGAACCGGGGACTTCTGTAACAGTGTGGACTCTTGATCTGATGAAATTTATTTTATGTTTATTTTTTGCAGTTTCGTAGTATTTTTCAAATTCTTTGCCCGGAGTTCTCATGTCCATATAAAAGATTGAACAATCAAGATCATCGCCAGCATGTTCTTTTGCAATTATTGCTTCTTTTAATGCATACATACAGCATACTGAACTACAGTGAGAGTTATCACATTTATTAATATCTCTCGATCCGACACATTGGAACCATGCAATTCTTTTAGGATTTTTTTGCTGTTCAGCTAACAGCTTATCTTTTTTCTTTTTTGGGTTTACAGGAACCTTTGGGAGTGTGGTTATATGTCCGTTCGTAGGGCCTGTAGCCGATAGAATTCTTTCAAACTCCATTGATGTTACAACATTGTGATAATTCGAATATTGGTAATTATCAAGGATTGTAGGATCAAAAGGTTTGAATCCCGGAGCAAAAATTATTGATCCTGCTTTTAGAGTTTCTTTACTCTCGGTTTGAGTGTAATCAACAGCATTTGCAGGACATACTTCTTCGCAAGTTCCGCATTTGTCTTTTGTCAGTTTAAGACATAGGTCAGGGTCAATCCTGAATTTAAGCGGAACAGCCTGAGGATATTCAACATATATGGCTTTTCTAGTGGAAAGCCCCATGTTGTATTCATCATCAGCCTTACCAGGGCACTTGATGGCACATTCGCCACATCCCACACAAAGATCTACATTTACATATCTTGGCTGTTTTAATATTTCAACTTCAAAATTACCTTTTTCCCCTTTAACATCAATAATTTTAGTGAGTGTTAAAAGTTCAATGTTTAAATGCCGGCCGACCTCGACCAGTGTTGGTGCAATGATTCACATTGCACAATCATTTGTGGGAAAGGTTTTGTCAAGCTGAGCCATTACTCCTCCAATGGAGGGGCCCTTTTCAACTAAATAGACATAATAACCTGAGTTTGCTAAATCGAGAGCAGAGAGCATACCGGAAATTCCGCCACCTATTACAACTACAGATCCTGTTACATTGTTATTCATATAACTTATCTCCTGTCTGACTTGAATAAAGAATAATAATTCTTTAATACAATGAATTAAATTTATTATTTAAAAGTCTTTTATTTCAACCTTGATGATTATATAGTTATTAACTGCAATAAAAAAATACCAATTATATCTAATAGCAAAAATAATATTTTTAGACAATATGAAAAAAAGATAATTGTTATATTTTGACATACTTTAATTGGAATAAATCGATATGCAAAAAGATACACATAATTTCGTACAGGAATATAAAGGGCTTGGGGCATTTGGTCTGGGCAGAGAAACAGATGAAGAAACAATTATGTTTTACCTCCAGAAATTTTCTGAAGATTCCTTTTTAAAAGTATTAATACCAAGGCTTTCACATGAGGAGCTTGAAGAGATCTATCTTTTTATTAATGGAAAATTGCAAAAGCATCTTTTAGAAGATGAATATCATGAGGTTTTTTTGAAAGATCAGTAATGAATATTCTACTCATTGTTATAATTGGTTTGTATGGGTAATAATTTTATTATATTTCTAATATTTTTAAAAATCAGATTGACTCTCAACCCTTATTGACTTATTTTCACTTCATCCCAATAAGTTAATTATAAATGATTAAGGAGATTTTTGAAGATGAGTACAAAGAAATTTTTTACCGGTATTATAGCAATATTTTTTATTATGGTTATTGCCGTCAGTGTACAGGCAGTGAATAATGAGCTGATGATGGCAACGACTACAAGTACAGACAATACCGGGCTTTTAGATTACCTGATTCCCCATTTTGAAAAAGAGACCGGTATTACCTTGAAATGGACAGCAACAGGAACCGGCAAGGCTTTGAAGCTTGGACAGAACTGTGATGTTGATGTTCTGCTTGTCCACGCACCACCTACAGAAAAAAAATACATTGCAAATGGTTATGGAAAAGATAGAAGAGAAGTCATGTACAATGATTTTATTATTATCGGGCCAAAAAATGACCCTGCAGGCATAAAAGGTAAAGGCATATCAGATGCTCTTAAGATGGTTAAAAGCAAAAAGGCTGTATTTGTGAGCCGAGGTGATGATTCAGGTACTAATAAAAAAGAAAAACTTTTATGGAAAAATGCTGGTGTCCCATTACCTGACAAGGAAAAATGGTATGTTCAGACAGGGCAGGGAATGCTTGCCACTATAACTGTTTCTCAGGAGAGAGACAGTTATACCATGACAGACCGGGGCACATATATCAAATATCAGTCCCAGAAAGATGGTAATGCGCCCTTAATTATTCTGGTTGAAGGAGACAGCATCCTTTTAAATCAGTACAGCGTACTAACACTTGATAAAAAAAATTGTCCCAGGGCAAAATATGATCTTGCACTCAAATTCTCAGACTGGATGGCTTCACAAAATGCTCAGAATTTGATAAAAGACTTTAGACTTCTTGGGAAAAAATTATTTATACCAAACGCTAAATAAGCAAATAATCATCGAATAATCAAAGGATATTATGGATTTCATTGTCGCAGGGTTTATCAAAGCAGTTGAGCTTCTGATAGGCGGCGACAGCTCAACCTGGACAGCGGTTTGGGCGACTTTAAAAGTATCAACCTGCTCCATGCTGCTAAGTGTTGGTGCAGGTTTGCCCTGCGGGTTTTTTATTGGATACTTTGATTTTAAAGGTAAAAAACACTTAAGAACTATTCTTGATACTCTTCTTGCACTCCCTACTGTCTTCATCGGTCTTGCAGTTTACGCATTTATCTCGCGCCAGGGACCTTTAGGCGAACTGGGTTTGCTTTTTACCCTTACCGGGATTGCAATCGGTCAGACTATTTTAGCCTTTCCAATAGTAACAGCGATCACTGCTTCCATTGTCGAAAATATTGATCAGGATTTGAAACTGACCCTTGTCAGTCTTGGTGCAGGGAAGCGTAATATTATTGCTACTTGCCTGTGGGAAGTCAGATATGGAATCCTTACAGCAGCAGTCACAGCCTATGGCAGAGTGTTAACTGAAGTAGGTATATCCATGATGGTGGGTGGAAATATTAAATATCATACCCGGACAATTACCACTGCCATTGCCCTTGAAACAAACAAGGGTATGTTTGCAGATGGCATTGCCCTTGGGGTTGTCCTGATAACGATTGCATTTATTGTCAATCTTTCTCTTTCTTTTTTAAGGAAACAATAATAAAAAAATGACAAAAAAAGATC
>JAIOSM010000247.1 GCA_021107575.1 Desulfobacteraceae bacterium
ATGTAGTTATCACAAATATCGAAATCCTTGGAGGCATTGTCGACCTTGATTCAACACCTGGTAAAGGTACTATCACCCAGATTAAACTACCGTTAACCCTTGCCATAATACCAAGTCAGATAGCTGCGGTCAGCGATGAGAAATATGCAATCCCCCAGGTAAATCTGGATGAACTTCTAAGAATTCCTGCATCAGAGGTTAAAACAAGAGTTGAAAAAGTAGGGGATGCGAGCGTTGTAAGGCTAAGAGGAGAATTGCTTCCACTTCTTGATCTCACTAAGGTTCTGGGGATTGAAAAAAATTTTATTGATCCTGATACTGATACTGAACATCCGGACAGAAGAGAAAATATTGCTGACAGACGTTCTAAACAGCTTGAAGAAACAGATGAAGGCAATATCGAAGAGACTACAGATGACTCTCCTGAAAGGGAAACAGAAGATAGACGATATCATGCTTCAAGCGCTTTGAACATCTCTGTGGTGTCCGCAGGTGCATTCAAATACGGGCTTGTTGTTGACGAACTGCTTGATTCTGAAGAAATCGTTGTAAAACCTGTAGGGCGGCACTTGAAAAAATGTCAGGCCTATGCTGGAGCTACTATAATGGGAGATGGAAGAGTAGCCCTGATTTTAGATATTTCGAGCCTTGCCCAGATGGCTAACCTAACAGCCATAACCAAGAAAAAATCAATGCAAAAAGCAAAAAATGAAAAAGGCGACCCTGCCAGTGAAAAAGTAGCCTTACTCACTTTCAGGAACGCTGAATCAGAATATTTTGCTGCACCACTTAATCTTGTTGAAAGAATTGAAAGAATTAAGTTGGCAGACATAGAGGAAGTTAGCAATAGAAAGGTTGTTCAATACAGAGGGGGTGCCCTGCCCCTTTATGAAATCTCCCAGGCAGCAGATGTCAAGCCTCTTCCCATAAGAGAACAACAAGAGGTGATTGTCTTTAATGTAAAAAACAAAGAACTTGGACTTATGGTCACTCCGCCTGTGGATGCCCTTGAAATCGCTCTTGAAATTGATGAAAGCACCTTAAAACAGTCCTGCATAACAGGCTCAATGATTATCAACGAAAAAACAACTTTGCTTATTGATATCTTTGAGTTTATGAAAGAGATGAATCCTGAATGGTTTGAAAGAGATGTAGAGGCAAAAAAACAACTCACTAAAAAAGGTGGGGAAAAAACAATTCTTTTTGCAGAAGATTCAGCATTTTTTAGAAATCAGGTCAAATCTTTCATGACAGACGAGGGATTTATTGTACTTGAAGCAGAAGATGGACGCATTGCATGGGAACTTCTAAAAGAGAGATCCGCAAACATTGATATCATTGTTACAGATCTTGAAATGCCCAATATGGATGGCTTTGAACTCACAAAAAAAATTAAAAGCACTCCTGAATACTCACATTTTAAAGTTATAGCTTTAACTTCCCTTGCAAGTGAATCTCATATTCAAAAGGGAAGGAAAGTAGGAATTGATGAATACGAAATTAAGCTTGACAGAGAAAAGCTTATGAAGCTAATCAAACGATATCTTAACTTATAGTAAAAATATAAATCTCTTTAACATAAGGGGAAATTTTCATGGCAGAGGATAATATTATAAATCCAGAAGAGAATATGGAACTTGCGACTTTCTTTGTTGGAGGAGCATTATGTGGGATTAATATTCTTAATATTCAAGAGATTAACAAACATTTTGAAATTACAAAGGTTCCTCAATCATCAGACTTTGTTGTTGGAATCCTTAATTTACGAGGGAAAATTGTAACCATTATAGATTTAAGTAAAAAGCTTGAGCTGTCAGAAATCAAACAAGGAAAAGATAGTAGAAATATTATTGTTAACTCAAGCGATGAACACATTGGTCTTTTAGTGGATTCCATAAGCGATGTTGTACACAGTAGTGAAAATCAGCTAGAGCCACCACCTTCAAATTTAGATGGGATTAAAGGCAAATTTTTCAGCGGTGTATTAAAAACTGAAGACAAATTAATTGGAATCCTTGATATAGATGAAGTGTTAAAAGAATGATGGATGCTAATGAACACATTAAAAGTACTGATAGTAGATGATACGATTGTATACAGAAAAATTGTTGGAGATGTCTTAAAAGATATCCCGGGAGTCGAAATTGTTGGTGTTGCCAACAATGGTAAAATTGCGCTCTCCAAAATACAAACTCTAAAACCGGATGTTCTGACACTTGACATAGAAATGCCTGAAGTAAACGGAATTGAGGTGTTAGAGCAATTAGCCCGGATACAATCCCCTCCTATTGCAGTGATGCTGAGTACACTTACCCAGCAGGGCAGTGAAATGACAATAAAAGCGCTGGAGCTTGGAGCTTTTGATTTTATCCCCAAGCCTGACCAGGGCTCAATGTCTGAAAACCTTGAAAAAGTTAAACAAGCTATCCTGCCAATTATAGATACCCTTAAAAGACAAAAACTGACCCGGGATAAAATCAGAGGCGCAATCGCACAACCTCCTTTAGTATCCAAGCCGGCAGCAGCACCATCATCTTTCAGGAGTGTTCAAAAAAGAAGTAAAAAAATACTTTCTGAGATAGTTGGAATCGGGATATCAACTGGCGGGCCTAATGCTCTTTCTGCAATGATTCCATCACTGCCTGCAAACCTGAAAGCGCCGGTTCTGATAGTACAACACATGCCCCCTCTATTTACAAAATCCCTTGCAAACAGTTTAAATAACAAATCTCCACTTGAAGTAAAAGAAGCGCAGAATGGTGATAAAATTGAGATCGGTAAAATTTATATCGCCCCCGGTGGTCAACAGATGAAAATAGTTGCCGGGAATGACGGAATATCAAGAATAATAAAAATAACTGATGACCCACCAATAAATAGTTGCAAACCTTCTGTTGATTATCTGTTCACATCAATCGCTCAGTATTATGTTGGCAGAGCAACCGGTGTAATTATGACAGGAATGGGATCAGACGGCACAGAAGGGCTTAAGCAAATGAAAAACACGGGAAGTCTGATAATAGCCCAGGATGAGCCTAGCTGCACAGTATATGGGATGCCCAAAAAGCCAATAGAATCAGGGGTAGCAGATATAGTTGCTCCTTTGAATAAAATCGCAGAAGAAATCACTAAAACCGTAAATATCATTTAAACTAGTTTCATCAGGCCCAAAATACTATGACACAAATAAAAGTTACTTCAGATGAATTCCATATATTTAAAAAATATATCTATGAATCATCAGGGATAGCTCTTGAATCAGGAAAAGAATACTTACTTGAAACCAGGCTTAGTTCTTTACTGTTAAAACACGAATGCGCCACGTTCAAAGATTTTTACCTCAAATCGAAATCAGATATCACAAAAAAAATTGAAGAAGAAATCATAGATGCAATTTCAACAAATGAGACCTATTTTTTCAGGGACAGAACACCTTTTGAACTCCTTCAACATAAGATACTGCCTGATCTTATTGATAAGCGGTCAAACAATTCAACATTAGAACCCTCGTTAACGCTATGGAGTGCTGCAAGTTCGACAGGTCAAGAAATCTATAGTATTGCAATGACCCTTGACGAAATGGGTATTACTACTTCGGAATACAACATCAAACTTTTAGGGACAGACATCTCAGATTCAGCAATTGCCCAGGCAAGCTATGGTCGTTACAATAAGTTTGAAGTATCAAGAGGACTTGACCTTCATAGGCTTAATAAATATTTTGATGGAAATGGAGACAGATGGCGGATTAAAGATCAAATAAGAATCATGGTACAATTTAAAAAAATGAATCTTATGAAGCCTTTTACTGATATTGGAAAATTTGATATCATTTTATGCAGGAATGTAATGATATATTTTACATCAGAAGACAGGCGCAAAATATATACAAACATTGCGAAAGTACTTAAACCTGATGGCTATTTACTAATTGGCTCGACAGAATCACTAACTAATGACAAAGGTATTTAAACTCAACTTTTTATCAAAAAAAATAAAAAGGGAACAATGTTATGACTGGAATAAATCCTGTTGAATTTATTGATGAGCTAAAATTCTGTCTTGGTGAAAAAGATATTGTAAAAGCAAAAGCTCTGCTCCAGTTTGCTTCAGATTCAAATATTGATGCAAGTGTGCAAAAAAAAGCTCTTCTTGAACTTGGCAAAGCCCCTGAACAAATGGCGTTACCTCTTCTTGAGCACCTGACAAAACTTAAAATTTCAGACAATGAAGTACAGGAATCTTTATATGAGCTTATCCTTGATAAATCTTATGGAAATACAAAACTTGTAATAAAATATCTGACAGAAAATAATAATCAGGCAAAAATATTATTTTTAAAAGCAGCTGGTGAACTTAGCTTAACTGAAGCTGCCCAGTCAATAGAAAAGATAATTCTGGAAGAAGATGATATTCCAATACTTATGCAGGCAGTGCAATCATTAGGAATGCTTAGAATAAAAAAGACTCTCACTGCATTTAAACCTCTTGTCAGCCATGCTGATTCAAAAATAAAACATGCTGCAATCCATGCCATTGCTGAGATTGGAGGCAAAGAGGGCATTGATCAACTTATGTCCTTTATTACGAATGAAGAAAAAACAAGTAAAATGGTAATTGAAGCTATTGCTGGAATACAGGACGCATACTCTTTAGACAAGCTAACTTCTCTTTTAGAATCTAAAAGCACCATTGCCAGGGACACTGCCATTGATCAAATCATGAAATTAGGGGTTAAAGCTGTTCCTGTACTTACAAAAGCTTTTGAAAATGCAAAAGCTGATTACATGGTTCATTTAATAACAACGTTAGGTTACATCGGTGACACAAGTGCAGTTACTTCAATTATTGAAATCATTAATACTCAGCCAAAAGATGCAAATATCAGACAGACTGCATATGAAGCAATGGAGAGGTTACCTTCACAAAAATCAGCTATCTGCCTTGCCCAGGGGCTGCAGGACCCGGAGGAAAGTGTTCGAATGAGTGCTGCAAGGGCAATTGATAAGAACCTTTCAAAAGCTTTGGTTGCAGGGCTTAAAAATATTGTACGTGAAGGATCAAAAGACTCACAAAATGCTGTTGCAGCTTTGATAGATTCTGAATCCACCAATATATACAATTTTCTCATAGATGAAGAATCTTTTTTGGATCAAGCTGAAACTCATCTTGTTGAAAAAGCTGATCCCAACACCAGAGAACAATTTCTTGGTATTCTAAAAAGCAAAGGCATTGAGGAGCTTGCAGATAAAATTTCAACACAGGCTTTAAAAAAAGATAATACCAAAAAAGAGCAAGATACTTTAATTAAGATAATTGTTGTTGATGACTCAAAAATGATGCTCAAGCTCTATCAGAACAAACTGACAATTTTAGGATACGAGCCGACTCTTTTCGATGCTCCGGAAAAGGTTATACCTGAAATTAATAAGTCAAAACCAGATCTTGTTATCACTGATCTCAACATGCCAAATATCAGTGGTGTCGAACTTACAAGGGAAATCAGAAAAAAATTTACACGTCAGGACATTCCTGTTATAATGATCACAACTCAGAGTGACTTTATTGAGGATGATCAGGGGGATATAGATATAAATGACACCATGCTTAAAAATTCAGGTATAAACAGGATCCTTCATAAACCCTTTACTGATGAAGAATTTAATAAAGTGATAAAAGAATTTCTGGGATAAGATTAGGCTGATATTGGAATAATATTGCAGATTAAAAAAACTGATTGTATTATTTTTATTGTTGTTGCAGCAGGAATTATCGGAGGTATTTGCGCAGGCTTTTTTTTCAGCCTCATGCATGATTTACCGCAGATCAACTCTTTAAAACAATTCAAACCTGCCTCAGTAACAAATGTCTATTCAAATAAGAATAAACTAATTTCACAGTTTTATCTTCACAAACGATTTCCTGTCTCCATAGATAACATTTCTCCTGACCTTATTGATGCCTTTATTTCAACTGAAGACAGGCTCTTTTTTTCCCATTCGGGCATTGATTTTAAATCCATTGCAAGGGCTTTTATTAAAGACGTGACAGCAATGAGTCTTAAACAGGGCGCAAGCACATTAACTCAGCAACTTGCCAAGACACTTTTTCTATCTTCTGAAAAAACTTTAACAAGAAAAATAAAAGAAGCAATTCTAACCCTTCAAATTGAACGACGGTATACAAAAGAAGAAATTCTTGAGCTATATTTAAACCAGATATATTTTGGCAATGGAGCCTACGGGGTTGAAGCAGCAGCAAACACATTTTTTAATAAAAAAGCAAAAGCTTTATCCCTTGGGGAATCAGCTCTCATAGCCGGAATACCAAAAGCACCTTCTTTATATTCACCCATGAACAATCCGGAACTTGCAGAAAAAAGAAGGAAGAGAGTTTTAAAACAGATGTTGGAAATAAAAAAAATCTCAACTCAGGAATACCAAACTGCACTCAAAGAACATATTGCAAATAGAAACCCTGATGAGAACCACGCGATCGCACCATATTTTATAAAGCATATAAAAAAAAGCCTTAAAAATAAATTTAGTAAAAAGGATATTTACACACAAGGTTTGAATATCTATACAACTTTAGACATAGGCCTTCAAAAAATTGCAGAACAAAGTGTGTCTGAATGGATGGAACAGCTAAAAAAACTCATGAAGAAGAAAACTCTCAAAAATGTTGACCCACAATGCGCTTTTGTAGCCATACAGCCTTTGTCCGGACAAATTTTTGCCATGGTAGGGGGAACAAACTTTAAAACAAGCAAATTTAACAGAGCGACTCTTGCCAAAAGGCAACCCGGGTCTGCTTTTAAACCTATTATATATGCCTGTGCAATCCAAAAGGGCTTCTCACAAAATTCCACAATTTTTGATACTCCTCTCTCATATTCTAAACAAGCCGGAACTAGCCAATGGGATGTAAAAAACTATTCTAATTCCTATCTTGGAGAAATAACATTAAGAAAGGCACTGGCTTTATCAAAGAATACCTGTGCTGTAAGACTGCTTAAAGAATTAGGGCCAGATCAGGTAATAGATTTTGCAACTAAAGCTGGTGTTAAATCTGTACTAAAACCAAATTTATCGCTGGCACTTGGCACCTCAGAGACCACTTTAATTGAATTGACTTCTGCTTATTCTGTTTTTGCCAATATGGGGACATGGATAGAACCATACGCAATTGCCAAAATAACCGATTCTGACAATAAAATTTTATATCTTGCCAACCCTGAGAAAAGAAATGTAATGTCCAGGCAGGATGCTGCCATTATGACTGATATGCTCCAGGCTGTTATACGCGAAGGAACAGGTAGAAAAGCAAGCTTTATTAAAAAAAGTATTGCCGGCAAAACTGGTACAACCGACAATTACAAAGATGCTCTTTTTATAGGTTTCAGTCCTGATATTGCAGCAGGAGTCTGGGTCGGTAATGATGATTCGACATCTCTTGGCAGGTTTCAAACAGGCGCTCAGGCAGCTCTTCCCATATGGAGCAGTTTCATGGAAAAAGCTCTTTCCAAAAAAGAATACCAATTTTTTGATATACCCGACCATACAAAAATGATATACATGCACCCTGATACAGGTCAAATTGTTGATACACCTGATAATCTATCAACTGTAAAAGCTCTTATTCTTACAAAGGAGAAAACATGATAAGAAAAGCAAGGATTGAAGATATACCATCTATTCATTTACTACTAAGGCATTATGATGATAAGGGAGATATGCTTGCCCGCCCTTTAAGCCAATTATATGATCACTTAAGAGATTTCTGGGTTTGTAAGGATGAAAAAACCGATGAGCTCACCGGGTGTTGTGCATTACAATTTTGCTGGGAGGATCTTGCTGAGATCAGATCACTGGCTGTTAAGGAAGAATACAAAAATTCAGGAGCAGGGACACTTCTTGTTGACCGATGTATTCAGGAAGCTATTGTTTTTAATATTTCTAAATTGTTTGTTTTAACATACCAACCCTCATTTTTTGAAAGGTTTGATTTCACCAAAATAGACAGATCAGAACTTCCAAAAAAGATATGGTCGGATTGTATGTTCTGTGTTAAATTCCCTGACTGTGACGAGACTGCAATGACAAAAAAACTTAATGAATAAATTAAGAATATATCATCTTATACTGCAAAGGTGCATACTTTTTTACAAAGGGTTTCGGCATAATACATTCTGAAAAAACAGTCAGCCAGTTAATATCAGGGTTCAGTTCCCTCAACTTTCCCCCTTCAGGGAAAAGTGCATGTACCGTGTTGGCATACCTGGTTTTAAAGATTGATATATATGAATTACCTTCTCTTGCCACAACATAATTCCTTATGAATTTACCTGTTGTCATATCTGGTGCTGAACACGCATTAATTCCTGAGATCCTGTTTGAGACCGGGGAAGTTGATTTTACTATCTCTTCTACCTGATCTTTGGACAATTTAACAAGGATACTCTTAGATACTCCCTGATCACCAATTGTTAAAAGAGATCTGGACTCACTGGAACCGACATATACTGTTGATATACCTCCAAACCTTTTAAAATATTGTGCGGCAATTATGGCAGCGGTCCTTCTGCCACCTGCCATCAAAGGGACTCCATAATATTCGAAAAACTTCTTTTGAAGATCTTCCGCATATTTATCACCATTTTCATATATATCTTTGGATATGTACCTCAAAGCTATTGCAAGATCTTCTGCAGCTTCTGCAATAGGCCAGTCGATACGGACATGAAAATGTGTAAGAGCATATTTTACTTTTTTCAATGTGTTCCTTTGAATCAGCAATGCATAATCAACAGGTAACATTGATTCTAAAAAAGAAAAGAACCCATCTGTCTCAAAGTATTTAATCCGCTTATCAAATTTATCAAGACTTGGAAAACTGTGATGATCAAGAAGATTGGCTTTTGTTGTTTTATTTACATCAAAAAACCTAATATACTTCTTATGGATGTCTTTCATGCTCTCTTCAAAAAAAACTACAAGGAATGAATTTTGTGCTTCAAATTCCGTGCTGGGGATTCTTGCCCTTGGCTTAAGTTCTCTTGTCTCAACAAATGGATAGGGCATTTTCTGGCGGATAAAATTGTTATAGGAATCCACAAGGGAATACTTCAACATCAAATGATCAAGTTCATCACGCAAAACTTCATAATATGATCTGCGCAGTCTGTCTTCCCAGCTCAGTTCATTTCTTATTAGAAAACCCATATTTTACATCCCTTTTTAATATTGGGTGTTTACATTTTATTGTAAAGCTTTCACCGCAGGCAGTTGTTTCCCTTCCATAAGATAAAGAAAAGCACCTCCTCCTGTTGAGATATAACTTACTTTTTGAGCAACATTACATTTTTTAACAGCAAGCCCTGTATCTCCACCACCAATGATTGAAAAAGCTTTGGAAGAGGCTACAGCATCTGCAACTCTTTGGGTGCCGTTAATAAACTTATCCATTTCAAATACGCCCATGGGGCCATTCCAGACTATTGTTCCTGCATCTGCAATAGCTTTTGTATAAATATCGCAGGTTTTAGGACCTATATCAAGTGCTATCCAGTTATCAGGTATATTATTAAGATCAACTTCTTTTACTGGAGTATCCTTTTTAAACTTTTCTGCTACAATAAGATCAACAGGAAGAAGAAATTCAACACCTTTTTCTTTTGCCTGTTTTACTATTTTTGCAGCAGTTTCAACAAGATCATCTTCAATTAGCGATCCCTTTGTATCGGTTCCCTGGCTTTTTAAAAAAGTATTTGCCATTGCACCGCCAATAATAAATTTATCAACAAACTTCAACATATTCTGTAGAGCTTCAAGTTTCCCTGACACCTTTGCACCGCCAATAATTGCAACAAGGGGTTTTTCCCCGTTATCAACCGAATCATAATAAGACTTTAATTCTTTTTCAAGAAGGAAACCTGCTGCTGAGACAGGTGCAAATGCTGTAATACCGGTAACAGATGCCTGATCACGATGGGAGACTGCAAAAGCATCATTGACATAAACATCACATAGGATTGCAAGCTTTTTTGCGAACTCAGAATCATTGGATTTTTCCTGTTCATGGAACCGCAAATTCTCCAGTAAAAGGATCTCACCATTTCTTAATTTATCAACTCTATCTTCAACATTTTTACCAACACAATCATCTATAAAATCTATTTTTTGATTTGTCAATTGGGAAAGACGGAGAGCCGCCGGACCAAGCGAAAGTTCAGGGACGCGCATTCCCTTTGGTCTTCCCATGTGAGATATCAATATGATGCGAGCTTTCTGATCTTTTAGGTACTCAATCAAAGGCAAAGTTGCCTTAATACGGTTATCATCAGCAATATTCTGGTTTTCATCCATGGGAAGGTTATAATCAACCCGCACCAGCACTCTCTTATTGAATACATCAAGATCCCTGACTGATTTCATTATAATAATCCTTTCTAATTCTTTTGCCTAACTCTTTCGTCGGCCGAGCTGTTTTCTCCGGGACCATCGTTCAACAAAACCAATTGTACCTGCTTTGCTACCTCTTTCCAGCAATTCATCTTCAACTTGCCTGCCCTTTGATGTCACAAGAGCTTCTTTTAGACAATCGGTCTTATAAAAACATTCATACCTGCAATAATGAGGGGTCTCTCTTAAGCCTGTTTCAGTCATGGGGAAAACTTTTTTAAGATTCCCATAGCAATCTGGCTTGCCCATTGTCTTTTCCGGTGATTTTCCGGCCGGATTAGAAATTTGATTATCCATTACTGTTTTCAAATTCTTTCTTAAATTTATCTATATATCCATTTTCATGGAAACTATAAAAATCATCTCCGCCTGTTATTAAATGCTCATGGACAACAATCCCGACATAGCTTAATGCAAAAACAAGCCTTCTGGTTATGGCAATATCCCCGGAAGATGGTGAGACATCTCCTGAAGGATGATTATGTGCAAAAATCAATGTTGCAGCATTATGGTGCAATGCTTTGATAATTACCTCTCTTGGGTAAACTGCGCTTGAAGTTAATGTCCCTGCAAATAAAACTTCTGAGGCTATAACTCTGTTTTTTGCGTCAAGAAATATTCCGGCAAAATATTCTCTTTCTTTATTTCCTATTGAATGATGTAAATATTTGATCAGATCTTCAGGATTTTTAACAACATCTTTGGCAATTATTCTTTTTTCAAGATATCGTTCTGCAATCTCTTTGATTAATTTAATGCCAAAAGCATTTACCTTGCCAATGCCATCTACCTGTTGAAGTTGTTCAGGTTCTGCTTCAAAAACTGCCTGCAAAGTTCTAAATTTCTTTAAAAGTGCCTTGGCACTATCTTTACAATCTTTTCTTGGAGTGTTTAAAGTAAGAAGGAGTTCAATAACTTCATAATCTAAAAACGAGGCAAGCCCGCCTGCAAAAAACTTCTGTTTCAGTCTTTGCCTGTGCCCCTCGCCCTTATGAATTGTTTTTCCCATTCTCCCATCAATTTATTAAGAAAGATCAAGATTCTTCTTTGTTTCCATTCTCTTCGCCCACACCATCCTCACCTGCACCATCCTCACCTTCATCTTCTTCTTCCTGTTCAGGCACTCTGCCTGCTGCAATAACTTTCTCTTTTGGGTCACAATTTATGAGTTTAACTCCCATGGTATTTCTGCTGATGATTGACATATCTCTTACCGGTGTTCTAATGAGTTTCCCTTTATCAGTAATCATCATTATCTCTTCATTATCATCAACCACAAGAAGCGAAACCATCTTTCCATTGCGTGCAGAAGTCTTTATTGAAAAAACTCCTTTTCCACCTCTGTTTTGAGTTCGATACTCTTCTACTAAAGTTCTTTTCCCAAACCCGTGCTCTGTAACACAAAGGAGTGTAGTACCGTGGGAAAGAGTCCCCATGCCGACAATTGCAGCGTCTGAGCCTATATTCATACCCTTAACCCCCATGGAGCCCCGGGCAGTTCCTCTGACATCATTCTCATTGAACCTTATGACTTTACCGCCATTTGATCCTAAAACTATATCATCATTCCCTTGAGTAATTCGTGCTGCAATAAGTTCATCTCCTTCAGCAAGTTTAATACCTATAAGACCTCCTGATCTTGGTCTTGAATAAGCCATAAGTTTTGTCTTTTTTACCCTGCCCTTTTTTGTAGCCATCACAACAAATCTCTCTTCTATAAATTCAGGCACTACAAGGACAGTAGCAAGTTTCTCGCCTTCGTCCAGATTTAAAAAATTCACGATTGCCTTTCCAAGACTTGCTCTTCCTGCAATGGGCAATTCATAAACTTTTGACTGATAAACTTTTCCCATATTTGTAATAAACATAAAAGTATAATGAGTTGATGACACAAAAAGATGTTCAACATAATCATCATCTTTTGTTGCCATTGCCATCTTACCTTTACCGCCACGGTGCTGCTTTGAATATAAAGTTATTGGATTACGTTTAATGTAGCCGCTTTTAGTTATGGTAACGACCATATCTTCTTCAGCGATCATATCAGCAAGATTGATATCATCAACGGCATCTATAATTTCAGTACGTCTTTCATCACCAAATTCATCTTTAAGTTCTTTAAGTTCATCTTTAATTATTCCCCTTACAATCTCGGAACTATCAAGGATCTCCTTATACCATTTTATATCTTTTAAAAGAGCATCATACTCCTGCTCTATTTTTTCTCTCTCAAGTCCAGTAAGTTTCTGAAGGCGCATGTCAAGTATTGCCTGGGCCTGGATTTGAGACAAGTCAAATTTTTCCATCAAAGCTGATCTTGCTTCTTCAGGTGATTTAGAGGCACGGATAAGTTTTACAACTTCATCCAGATTATTCAAAGCTATTCTAAGGCCTTCTAAAATATGAGCTCTTTTCTCCGCCTTTTTCAGATCAAATATAGTTCGTCTTGTGATCACATTCTTTCTATGTTCGATAAAATGCTCAAGAATCCCTTTCAGAGTTAAAAGCTCGGGTCTGTCATTAACCACAGCAAGAAAAATAATTCCAAAACTTGACTGCATGCTTGTATGCTTGTAAAGCTGATTTATAACAACATCGGCAATCTGATTCTTTTTAAGTCCTATTGCCATGCGCATACCCTGGCGGTCTGATTCATCTCTTACATAGGAGACACCCTCAATTACTTTTTCCCTGACCAGAATTGCAATTTTTTCTACAAGCTTTGCTTTATTAACCTGGTATGGCAGTTCTGTGACAACAATAGTTTCCTGTTTTGTCTTTTTATTCTCTTCGACTTCAAGTCTTGCCCGCATGCGGATAACGCCTCTTCCTGTGTTATACGCATCAATGATACCTTGCCTGCCGGAAATAAAACCATATGTGGGGAAATCAGGACCGGGAATATACTCCATCAATTGAGGAATATCCATATCAGGATTATCAAGTAGAGCAATGATCCCCATGACAACTTCACTCAAATTATGGGGCGGAATATTTGTAGTCATTCCAACTGCAATCCCGGAAGACCCGTTTACAAGCAGGGCTGGAAATTTTGTCGGGAAAACCACAGGTTCATCAAGAGTTTCATCATAGTTAGGTGCAAATTCAACAGTCTCTTTTTCAAGATCAGCCAGCATCTCATGGGCAATCTTTTTCATCCTGATTTCGGTATATCTCATGGCTGCGGCTGAATCACCGTCAACAGAGCCAAAGTTTCCCTGCCCATCCACAAGAATATATCTTAAGGAAAATTCCTGAGCCATTCTGACTATTGTGTTGTATACAGCGGCATCACCATGGGGGTGATACTTACCGATAACGTCACCAACAATACGTGCTGATTTTTTATGTGGTTTGTTATAGTCATTTCTTAATTGCTGCATTGCAAAAAGAGCTCGCCTGTGAACCGGTTTTAAACCATCTCTAACATCAGGAAGTGCTCTGCCTATAATTACGCTCATTGCATATTCAAGATAGGACTGCTGCATTTCTGTCTCAATACTTATATGACTACTCTCTTCGTTACTTATCATTAACTATAAAGCTCCAATTCTCTTTTATTTCTTATTGTTCACCTTATCAGGTTCTATTAATACCTGATAATTCGCAAAATAAATTTCAGACAATGTAAAAAACAAAGTTATTATTAAAGGACCATAAATAATCCCCAACATACCATAAATTTTAAGTCCGCCAATGATTGAAAAAAATACAATAAGCGGATGCATTCTTACGCGGTCTCCCACCACTTTTGGTTTGAAAATATATTCAACACTCCAGGAAAGAACTCCATAAAAAATAAGTAAAAATACCCCTGAAGCAATACGTCCCTGAAGCAAAAGCAAAATTGAAGCTGGCACCAGAACAAGTCCGATACCAACAATGGGTAAAAATGCAAGGAAACCCATAATAACACCCCATAAAAATGGAGAGTTTAAGCCAAGCATCATAAACACACAGCCCCCGATAAAGCCTTGAATCAGGCCGCCAAGCCCATTCCCAAGAAGGACAGCACCGGCCATATCCATAAACTTCCTTAGAAGTTTCTCATTGTCCTTATCCGGCAGAGGAGAAAGATCATTTATAAATTTAACTACTTTTTTGTTGTCTATTAAAAAATAAAAAACAACAACAAGCATAAAAGCAAAATAAAAAATAAATTTGAAAATATTAGATGCCAGAAATCTTGCTTTTTCAAACAGAAAAAAGCCAACAGTCTTCCCAAGTTCTGATATGGGATTTATAAGGTCATCAAAAGATAATTTTTGCTCACTCCCGGTATAGACAAGTATTCTGTTCAGCCTCTCTATCAATTGTGTATCCCGGACCAATTCCTTGAGCTGGTCACTGAAAACAGCATCCTTGCCCATAAGATACAAACCAAAGGCCTCTTTTGAAACAATCCCTATAAAGAAAAGAACAGGAATACTGATTATAAAAAAAACAAACACACAGATAATAAAAGAAGCCATTGGAGGCTTTAGTTTCTTTACTAATACTTTATAAAAACCGTGGGAAACGCCGGCACAGACTATTCCAAGTATAATAATAGAGAAAAAAGGTGCGATAAGCTTCCATGTAAAAAATAAAGAAAAAGCAAAAAGCACCAGAAAAAAAATAAAAATATCTCTCTCTGAATTATTTTGTCCCAAATTACCACCAGTTGGTCAGATGATTAACCTCTGATTAAACCCAGAGCAGCAAGAATCAAAAGGATCTCAAAAATTATAACCTGAGTATACCCTCCAAAAAAATGAAAAACAATTCCACCGCCAATTATTGCAGGCACTGCAGTATAGATTAAAATCCCCAGCTTTCTTGGAATATCCATAATAAAAACACCCCGTTACATAAATTAACTAAATATTAAAATCCCTTACTCCAAAACTTGTTATTATTACCATTTCTATATATTTAAGTAAAGATAAAATACTTATCATTTCAACTTGATAATCTCTGCATTAATTTCAGTTCCATCAACATGGAGGAGTGCTATAGTTGCGCAATCATGTTGTTTTGGAAATGTAGAACTCCCCGGATTTAAATAAAGCACGTTCTCTCGTTTTTCAACTAAAGCTATATGGGTATGACCTGTAATAACAACATTAAAGCCTTGTTCATTTGGTTCTATATCCAGCATATGCCGGATATGCAGTACATAAATAAATGCTTTACCGAACTTAACAGATTCTGTCATATTCAATTTTGTGCTCAGCTCTCCAGAATCCATATTCCCTTTAACTGCAGTGACAGGAGCTATTTTTTCAAGACTCTCAAGCACATCTACTCCGCATACATCTCCGGCATGAATAATATGGTCCACTCCTTTAAAAGCATCTGAAACCTTGGGGTTCAGCTTTCCATGGGTGTCAGAAATCACGCCTATCCTATATTTTGTTTTATTCATTTTACTCTATTCTTTAGTTCTAAGCAGCCAACTTTGGGCTAATTTATATAAAAACAGCTACTTACAAAACCATATAGTAAGCAGCTGTTTTAAACAAATTCAGATTTATTAATTTAAAAATTTATCTTTCAAGAACCATTGCCATTCCCATGCCGCCACCTATGCACATGGTAATAAGCCCGGTTGAATATCCTTTTCTTTTCATCTGGTTGATAGCTGTTACGACCTGCCTTGCACCTGTACAGCCTATTGGATGACCTAAAGATATTCCACTTCCAAGCTCATTTGGTCTTTCAATATCAATATTAAGCTCTTGCATACATCCTATTGCCTGGGATGCAAAAGCCTCATTTAGTTCAAGAAGATCAATATCATCTATTGTCATGGAGGTCTGTTGTAACACTTTTTTTACTGCCGGTACAACTCCTAATCCCATATAAGCAGGGTCAAGTCCACCTGAAGCAAATCCTTTAACTTTTGCAAGTTTTTCAAGCCCTAGGTCATCTGCTTTTTCTTCAGTCATCAAAAGCACTGCTGCTGCTGCATCATTAATACCTGAAGCATTACCTGCTGTTACACTCCCATCTTTCTTAAATGCAGGTCTCAGCTTACCAAGCTTTTCCATGCTTGTGTCCATGGGGCGTTCATCTTTATCGACAATTACTTCTTTCCTTCTGGACATAAATGATACAGGAACAATCTCCTGAGCAAAAGTTCCGTCATTTACTGCACCCAGAGCCCTTTGGTGACTTAGCAGGGCAAGCTTGTCCTGATCTTCCCTTGAAATACCATATTTATCAGCAATATTCTCAGCTGTCAGTCCCATGTGATACCCATAAAAAATTTCATACAGACCATCAAAAACCATGAGATCATAAATATCACCAACCCCGGTCAATTCCATTCTATGACCCCACCTTGCTTTAGGCAAAGCCATGGGTGCATTACTCATACTTTCCTGGCCGCCTGCCAACACGACATCAGCACTTCCAACCATAATTGACTGAGCACCCAGGGCAATTGCTTTAAGCCCTGAAGCACAAACTTTATTAAGAGTAAATGCAGGAGTTTCTCTTGGGAGACCAGCTCTTATCATGGTTTGTCTTCCGGGATTCTGTCCTTGTCCGGCCTGAAGGACATTACCCACAATTACTTCATCTATGGCAATCTGTTGAGCTGAATCATCATAATCATATCCTTGTTTCTCAAGATCAAGCATTCCCTGATCTTTAAGTGCCTCCGGACCCAATCCTTTCTGGGCTTCACTTGCAACAGGCCTTAACCCTGCATTTTTAAACACGCCTTTCATGGCAAGAGTTCCAAGATCAATAGCTGACACACTTTTTAAAGAGCCGCCAAATGAACCTATTGGAGTTCTGGCACCGCTCACAATAACAACTTCTCTCATCTAAAATTCCTCCTGAATATTTATTTTATTGAATAAATCAAATATTAAAAATCAATACTTGATTTATATCTGATCGTTAATTTTCATATCATAAAAAACATATAAAAAACAAGATTTTATATTAAAAACAGCTGATTTATAGCTGGCAATCTTATGTAAATATTCTATATATTCCTTCTAAATAAGGATTCAACGTTTTTTTGTTTAGTCTATATCCACAGATTGGATGATATTAAAATTAAAATTATACAACAACACAAAAGTTACTTTTCCCTTCATTCCTCGTTAACATAAAATATCTATCCCGCCTCTCACCGTACTTTACCAATTGAGCCCCGTTTATTTCCTTTTATCTTCAAATCTTTTGAGTTTTTATTTGATATCACTTTTTGCCCTGTAGATGCTTCAATCTCCCTCCGTGCATTTCCGGCTATTTCTCCACCTTTTTTGGCAATGTTTTTACTTTCCTTAAATTGAACTGGGCGCTTTTTGCTGGAAATCTCTGTTGTAGTCGCTTCTGCAAGCATGTTGAGCACTAACTCCAAATTAGTCATATTATCTCTAAGATTCTCTTTCTTCAGCCCCTTTAACATCTTATAGCCTTTAACACTCATATCAGACCATGCTTTTGTAATCTCATTGGTTAAGATTGCGTATTCTTCTCCCTTTTTAACCCCGCGCTTATCCCACTCATCAGTTAATTCTTTACGGATTTCAATTGATTTTAACCGTTGATTTATCCACTCTCTGGAATACCCTTTTTTCAAATATGTTTCCAAAGCACGATCAATTGACAACTCTGGATCATGCATTTCATTTATCCGGTCGTCACCAACCTGCGCCAACCATAATTTCAAGGGCTCTGCTTTAGGTGAAGGGACTGACTGTATCAAACGGAGCATATTTTTAGTGGAAAAACAATCAGTAGCATATCTTTTACCATCAGGAGCTAATAATTTCAGTTGTACGATATACTCGTACACCTCACTTCCTTCTTTTTTAAATTTCCGCTTTAAATCACTCCAATAACGTCTAGGAATGGCTGAATCTGTTAAAATTGCAATGACATCGATGACACTGAAATACCACTCTTCTTTTTCCTGATCCCAATATCTTCGAACCTTTTTATTGTTATTAAACAATATTACTGAATTTTTCTTTTCCATTCCACTTCCTCAGCCTCAATTAGCCACGAAATCTCCTGAAATTTATCGACTAGTCAAGATTTCATTGGGTATTCTTTTAGTAAACGTGTCAAGGTTTTATTTATCCCCTCCATTATTATAGGAACCAAACTTACCAAGCATTTCACACATAATATAGATATAAGCAATTGAGCTTATTATCAACTCCTTTTTTAACTATATATAGCGTTTCTCAAAAATATGTTCCTAAAAAAAGATAAAAAAATCTAGACTTTTGAATAAAAGTATGCATGGCTCGACCACGTATATATCCGAATACTGATAACCCAAAACATAACAAAAGGAAGATGTCAATCAGCATCCAAAAATGACCCCCTGTCAGCGTCCAATATTGACCCCCCTAAAGTTAAAAAAAATATCATTTTCTGTTCTTTAATCTCCAGCTTTTATTGCCAGTTTCTATTATATCACAATG
>JAIOSM010000192.1 GCA_021107575.1 Desulfobacteraceae bacterium
CTGAAAATAGTCGCTGTCCCTGATTGACATTGTGGTGCCAATCATTGGCCCGTCAAGAGCCACAGATTTCCCGCATTTGAAAAGCGTCAGCAACTTTTTATCAATTTCCGGCCACTGCTTACGCTGACGGTTATCTGCCAGTATTCTCTGATAATTTCCCAGCATTCCATAGAAGCTGCCGGTTAAATCGTTTTGAAGAATAGTTGCAAGCTCAGCAGAAAGATGATCAGATGCGTTTGGAAAATGCTCGCTGCTTAGGTATGTATTCATTATATACTCCTTTTACAGTGATTGAGGTAATGATTCGGGCCAAACTGCACACAGGTTATAAAACAACAATCCCGTGCTTGGGTAATAATTGTTTGAGAGTATAATTTCTATGATAAATAGCTGCCTGATGGAATTTATACACATCTTTTTCTATCATCTGATGGGCGTTGTCTAAATCTTCAAAATCATCTTTTTGTTGTTCCCAATCATGTTTGGAAAAAAATAATGCTTCATTTGTCTCAGGAGTAAATAATTTTCCACCCTCAATAGCCTTTATCCATGCTTCTATCCTTTCTTCTTTAGGACGTTCCAGGCGAATAATTTTATCTACTTTGCTTTTTATTGAGTCAAAGGAAACAGGGCCTTTAACAATCTGAGCATCATTAGCATATTTACTAAATGCATTGTAAAGTTTTTCGCATCCTTCCAAAAAGCTTGCAGGATTATCTCTCCATCCTGAGTCTCTATTATTTTTTTTAAAAGTAAATCTCCATTTTAAAAAAGGTCTGTCAGGATAAGTACCTACTGCGCCGTGTCCAAGGGCACCGGTAGCAACGCTTGCTCCCTTACTTGCAAAATTGCGAAAGTTTTTAATAATAAAAGTAGGTGTATATTTATTCAAAAAACCTGAAAATTTCCCCATAATGTATGCTTTTGTTTTCTTGTCCTTGACATCCAGTTCAAAAGACGATCCGTCTACCTTATTTCTTTTAGAACTCACTCCTGAGAAATCATAATGGGAAAATGTATCAGCATAAACGTGAGCCATAATACCCATAAGCGCCAAACCATATTCATCTTTAACAGAAACTGCATGCCTGATATGATTGTCTACCATTTCCTGGGCCAGATCACTGTCTTTAACACACTTCAGCTTTTCTGAAAGTGTGTTTCCTTTATTACCAGGAAAAAAGTGAAATGGTACCCATACCTTACGTTGTTCTATATGATCAATAGCTGCATTGGCAATTGCCTCAGAATTTGTATGGGCAGTCGCAGTTGTTTGAAACATACCTCCATCTTCATGGACCTCACTGTCATTAGCAGTAGAATCATCAACGTACTGAGCGGCATAAGCCACAACCTTTGCATGTTTGACCTCCATCCCTGCCGCTCTCGCCATTGCATATGTCCCATAATAGTGCATGTCTTCCTGCATAATAATTCTCCTTTTTTTCCCTTAAAGTTTTATTTTGCTACATATGAGGCTTTAATATATCCACAATCTTATTTATCACAATTGCAAAAATCAGGAACATGGTTGTACAATTTCCTGATTTTTTGAGCATCCTCGACCGTTATATCCAGAGAAAGTTCATGATTTTGTGGACTGCTGTAAAACTCTTTTACTTTACTTAAAAATAATCCAGACCTGGAGTCATAAAAAGCAACTGCTTTTTTTGCGTTCTTACAATAGTAATCACGCAAACCCGGATGAGACATCAAACGGTCATTCAGTCCAATAGTTAAAATATTTTCCATCGGCCCCTTGGCAGATCTCAACAATTTACCTACTTCTTCCATGGTTTCTTTTTCAACAAGTGTTATATCTCCATCATTGAGATCCACTGTATCAAGCAAACCTGACAAATATTTTTCAGCAATTGATTCTAAACCGGCAAATGGGATGACAAGCCTTAAAAACAGACAATCGCGATCCGGTCCTTTGTCACCCATTTGCTCACAGAGATCTCTGCCTTTGTTAACTGTTTCAAATAATTCGTTGATAACTTCAGTCCTTCCACTCTGCCAATAAGCTGTTGCTGCTATGCGATAATAAGCTATAGCAGTCAAGCGCTTGCCTTGAATACCCTTTAGAGATTCAGCCTCTTTTTTAGCATGGGAAGCTATTCCTATTAAATATGTTGCTCTATCATCCTGATTAGAAGGGTCAGCTTCCACTAAAAGCCTGGTCAACTCATTGTCAGTACGAATGAGATCTGTAGAACGTTGAATATCCTTTACCGTAGCACAACCTGCCAGCAAAAAAACCACAATACAGATAATAATACGGGTTAAATGTTTTTTCATTAAAACACCTCCTATTCTGACAGAGCTTCAGTTATTTCTTGTTCAGTCGGCAAGGTTCCGTCAGCAAGAACGTTTCCTATTAATACCCTAAACACCTTTACCAACCCGTCACTGCCAATTTTTCCCGGAGCAGCAGATGCCTGCTCCAATATTATTACAAGAAACTGCTCGACGAGCTCCGGATGATCAACAACTGCCGAGATATTGCCGGCTAAAGCCACTATTGTCGCCTCTAATATCAATTCCAGTGTTTCACCGAACAGTAAAGGCTTGCCTGACCTACCGGCTGTTGCCCAAGTATTGCCTGCCACTTTTAATACTGATTTAATGATAGTCGCAGCTAAGGCTTCTCCCGGCTCATCCATAGAAAACCCAAAGAGTCTACCGGGATTAGACGCTGCTTTCTGCACGGCAATACCGACTATTTTTATCCATTCATCAGGAGATAGGAGCAAATTATCATCTTCTGCCATTGCCTCTGCTATACCTGCAATGATTGACTGCACCTCGGATTGCTCAACACCGAGCATACCGGGAGTCTTGGCTATCTGCACCAATATCACCCGTCCAAGCTCCAGTATCTGCTCATCGCTAAAAAATTTCAATGCTCCCTTGGTCAAGCCATTTCCATCTATATTATTAAGGGCCATAGCCAGACTGGTAGTTACCTGTTTCAACACCACCACAGCAACTTTCTCCCAGGGATTCTCAGGGTCGAGTTTCAAAAGAGCCGGGGCATTGTTTCCCACTGCTTCAATAGTCATGGCAGCAAGGGATGCTCCGATCGGACCCTTTAAGCGCGGGTTTTCACGCAGTATGGCGGCTGCACCGCTAAAAAGATCCTGAATCAGCCTGGTCTTTGCTGAATCATCATCCCCAATGAATAAACCCGGTCGTTTTACAGCAATGCCAAGGCTGGCCTGGTAAAGACGAATCACGCCCTGCTCACTGAACACATCAACAATGGTACCGGCATGTGTTGTGATTTTGATCTCTTCGAATAATGCAGATGTTACAGCACCAAGAGCTTTATCATCGGCAAAATTCTTCCCCAGATAGGTCTCGGTATTTTCCGCCAGCAATCTAAAGGCGGCTTCTGCTGATGGCCCTGCAAGGGCATCTACAAGATCACGATACTGGATCTGCTGAGCAATAGAGTCTGGTAGTGCCTGTACAATGGGTTTGGTTACACCGGTAAACAGCCTGGCAATGTCCTCATCTCTAAATATGGTAGTGGCATTACTCGCAAGACTTCCCAGCCCGGCATGCAAAAAAATGCCCAGTACCCGATCTGCAAAATCTGTTTCAGGTCCAAAGGCGCTCACATCATTGGGTATCAAATCTGACATATTTACAGCAAAAGCAGCAATCAGTTTTTCTCCCCGACTGCCTACTCCTAATACCGATGGATTTGAAGTGACATACTCCAGTCCTATGTCAGTAAGCGTCAATGCCATGCGGACAATCGCGCTTGGCGGTTTACGTTCCTCCCGCCATTGCTCTACCATGCAACCTGCGGCGAGTAACTTTGCATCCTTTACATCTTTACCTTCTTTATCCAGCTGCGATTTGGCTTCATACTCCAGCATGACCACATAGGCCTCATCAACATCCTCTGACTTTGTTGAGTTGAGTATCTTGTCATTATCATCCCAGATAGCGGCCAGTTCAGGGATGTCATTTATAAGTTGAAAATTCTCTGTAAGAAATTGCTGCAATTGAACTGACCTGGTGCCTTTTGGTAATTTAAGATCCGGCAAAAAAATTTTACGATCGCGGGAATGCTCACCATAAAGGTCGGCACCTGCCTGAGCTGCCCTCAGGGTTGCCTTAATACCAAAAACTAGTAATGCCGGATTCATAATCCCTCCTATCATATTATGGATATTATATGCAACCTGTCTGAATCAAATGCCTGTTTGAAACGATTCTCTATGAATTATGGTTTTCTCCTGAAAACTAACTGGCGCACAGCTTTTTTCGAATTTCAAGCAGCACTATAATGTCCGGGCGCTCTTTCAGGTCCGCGCAGACCAGAGACAGGTCTGTTCCTATGTTTTCGGAAAGTTTGTCCAATTTAGCAAGCTGGTCTTCACTACATGCCGTGATAAGGCCGAACACATCTCTTATACCAGCTTTCCTAAGCTCAACGATACCGTCCTTGACAATGACATAGAGCTTTGCCTGGGCGATCCAGTCCAGGATCATACGGGGATTGAATGGAGTTTTCAGTATCATTTCCTTAAAATTAGCAAGAGCAAGGTTCTGGGCATTGTCAATACCGATTTCGGCAAGCCGGATTTTGCAGAACATGGAAATACCTTCGATCATTTCAAGAGGCAGTTTATGTGCTTTGTCCGAGGGGGGGTTAAAAATCCGTAACCGCTCCTGCATATAATCCATGGCCCGTTGGGGAAAAATGCCGGTGAAAAAAGCGATAGCAGGAAGCTGATTGATCATCATATTACTGGCTGCCTCTGGAAGAAAGGCAATAAAATGGCGAAGGACCAGGGAGACAAATGTTGCAAAAATGATTCTCGTTCCAATGCTGTAATAGGCGTTTGGTGCAAGGTCCACTGTAATCAGCCGCCTGACAATGTACTGGATCGACCATACATAACTGCCAAGGATAGCCATGCTTATGGAAACAAGGCTAAGCCTGTAATAGGAGACTGCCTTGCCTACCTCATCACTCCAGATACCACTCAGGATAATGGAGGGTTTACCGGAAAAAAGCACATAAAATCCCAGAACACAAAAAAGCGTTACAAAAAAAACAGGCAGAATGTAATCTGTTCCGTCATAGTCACTCTTGAAAATACTGTCAACTTCCTTTTCATCGTCTTTTGACAATCCAGCTGTTTCGCCGTTGAGCAATTGCTTAATTCGAATGTATTCTCTTTTCTTTTTGGGCAGCCTGTGTTTAAGAAAAGAAATAGCTGAAAACATATAAAAAGAACATAAAACAAAAATCCCTAAAATGAGCAAAATGGTTTGGGTCATCATTTCCTCCTTTGCTTTTAGTTAGGTTTGATTAAGTCTTGACTACTCTCTTTTTCTATTTGTGTATTTGTAAGCACCATCTTTGATTTAAATCTGCCCCATGAGTATACTTTCCTTAGTTTGAGGAAAATATCAATAGTTATTTGTTCCAAAAAAAACAATCCAACAGGAAATAAATTAATCAACTAAAAATCTACCATTTTAATTACTTCAAAAGCAACCTCTTCATAAGGGTGAGCATCTTTTAAAGTCTCCACAGCTTTCTTTATTATAGAATTTTCACAAACCATCTCTACTTTATATTCTTCAACATACTCTAATATATTATTCTTCCCAATGTGAGGATTTGCTTTATCAAGAGGTCTGAATTGACCTGTACCAATAGACTCAAAAGCACACATATCGTAGGCTTCATATTTTCCAGCGCCAATATCAAAAAGTGCTTGTTTGACATATTCTTTGTTTTCTGTTGGTACAAAAAAGTTTAGTTTATACATTGTCTCACTCACTGTTTATAGTTTGCTTAACCCTTTTCCAGAAACTTAATTTTTTCTTTAATAATTTCAATAACCTGATCAATCTCATTAAGGTGCGACCTAAAAGATAAAACAGCCATCCGGAGTACAAAGGCATCATTTACTATGGTGGAAGATAAAAAAACACGGCCATCTTCCTGAATAACATGGACCAGAGACTCATTAAAGGTATCAGGATCTCCTTTTAAGGGCAGATACCTGAAAATAACAATTGACAAATCCGGAAAAGGACCTGTTTCAATACCGGGTATTTTTGAAATTTCATGATAAAAATATTGCGCCAAAAGAATCTTTTCTTCCAGAGCAGCCCTGAAAGGGGCCACGCCACAAAGCTGTAAGGGCAGCCAGAGTCGAAGTCCTCTAAAATGGCGGGTCAACTCCGGGGATAACTCTGCCGGAGATATCATCTCCAAATGAGCCAAAGCAGATTCATCCTGCATATAATCGGCTTCATACCGATGCGGGCCATGCAATTTAATGCCATCTCTGATAAGTACTGCTCCGGTACCAAACGGCAAAAACAAACCTTTATGAGGATCCATGACCAGAGAATCTGATAAATCTATTCCATCAAGGACTTTTTTCCCTGAATCACATAAAGCAAAAGCAGCGCCATAGGCACCATCTACATGGAACCATAGCTTATGTACTTTTGCAATTATCGACAGGTCTTTTAAAGGGTCCACAGAACCTGTATTGGTCGTGCCGGCAGTAGCAATGAGTAACCATGGATGTAAACCTTTTTGCTTATCACTGGTTATACAATCGTGAAGAGCATCTGCTTTCATTCTCAATTTTTCATCAATATCAACAAAACGTATTATACATTCGTTAAGCCCTGCAATTCTAATGGCTTTTTCAACACAATGATGGGTATGCCTGGTCATATAAATTACTGAACTATCATAGTGCTTTGCTTTTATTCCTATTGCATCTCTTGCTGAAACAATGGCTGATAAGGTTGCAATGCTGCCCCCTGAGGTAAGGTCTCCTGCCATAGTGTCAGGATACCCTAAAACTTTTGCAATCCATTTAATCAAAAGGTGTTCACACCGCACAGCTCCGGGGGAAGCAGCATATATACCGGCATACCTGTTACTGACAGCAGCCAGATAATCTCCCAGTGCAGAATAGAACAGGCCGCTGCCGGGGATATATCCAAAATGTCGTGGAGATGTCGGATTTAGTCCTGGTTGTAAAATATGTTCATCAAACAATTGAAGGACATCATCCAACTCTTTTCCTTCCTCGGTTATAGGAGAGTCAAACAGCCCTGAACCTTCTGTTTCTGAAGGGTTAAACACAGGGCTTGTGTCAAGACCAGACAAGAATTGTTCAGAACAATCTGTTACTTTTTCAATAGCGTTTTTTCGAATTTTGTCCAAAGGATCTAAAGCAGACGCCTTTTGCTCAAGAAATTTAATATAATCAATATTCATTTTCATTGTATAATTTATGTTTCTCCTAAAGTTCTACTTCCATTGTCTTTGTTACTTGACGAATTCCATATTATATGGTTTACTTATCTTATACGAAAAATAATATAAAGGGTAAATATGGAAATTGATTGGGCATATTTCAGGCCGGGTTGAGAATCGAGCAAAAAAGTTCAAAAGTTTTTTGAACAACACGACATTTCTGTGAACATGGTAGTAAATCCAGGTAAAAATCCAATTACTGAAGAAGAAGCAGTTATTCTGCTCAATTCATTTAAAAAAATCTTTGTAGCCAGGGGTAAAAGAGTGCTGGAATACACATCAATCCATGATGACAAAGAAAAAGTCATTCAAATAGCTATTGGACGGGCTGGCAACTTGAGAACCCCGACTGTTCATTTTGAAGATACAATATTTATTGGGTATAATATTGATATCTACAAAAGACTTATTCAGTAAAACAGATATCGTTTCATTTACAATTATTTTTACATGGCATCATTAACCGTGATATCTTTTGCCAGTTTGGCTGTCTGACCTTTTGAATCCTCTAAGCCCAGGTTGATGGTATATGCCCCTTTTTCTAAATTTAATGTATCCACCATCAGCCCGCCCTTCACATGTTTAGCCTTTTCATTCGCTATCTCCTGATCGCCTTTCTTTACTATAAGAGTATACGTATAAGGAGGAGTCCCACCCTTTGCCAATGTCACTATGGTAAACTCTTGAGCTGCAACGATCTGATCAGTTGAGATGACCAATGGTGACAAATTAAGCTGTTCAATACTATTCTGGGAATCAG
>JAIOSM010000003.1 GCA_021107575.1 Desulfobacteraceae bacterium
ATTCTTTCAAGCCTTTGAAAAAGATCTTAATATAATCCAACACAACTCAGATGATGAGGATGTTGACTGGGTAGTACACAAATGCAGACAATATCTTAAAAAACTGCTGAAAATAATTAAATCAAATTCTCCACGCCAGAAACTTATTAACAAAGAACTCGGACCGATTGTTGAAAAAGGCAATATATATTTTGATCCGTTCAACCTTACTTCTCACATTACTGATGCTACTGACTGGAGACTTTATACCCCTGCTGTGATTGTTCGTCCATATAAAGAATCTCAGGTAGCTGCCCTTATTGCAGCTATTACAAAACTTGACATGAAAATAATACCCAGAGGCGCGGGTACAGGTCTTACCGGTGGAGCAGTCCCTCTTTCCCGACGCTGTGTAATGGTCAACACTGAAAAGCTCAACAAAATCCGGGGTATTACTTACAAGGAGACAAAGGACAATAAAAAATTTGCTGTAATTGAAGTTGAAGCAGGGGTGATTACAGAAGATGCCATAAAATATGCCAAAGCAAACAATCTGGTTTTTGCAACTGACCCCACAAGTGCATGGGCATCAACCATTGGTGGCAATATTGCTGAAAATGCCGGGGGGAAAACTGCTGTTCTGTGGGGCACAGCCATTGACAATATTTTTTCTTATAGAATTGCAATGCCTGACAACAGTATCTTAAATATTGAAAGAAAAGATCATCCATTAAGAAAAATCCAGCCTGATGATATAGTCTCTTTCTTGATAAAAGATCAGAATGACAATCTCATTAATGAGATATCCATTTCAGGCGATGAAATCCGCAAAAAAGGCCTTGGTAAAGATGTAACCAATAAATACTTAAAAGGACTTCCTGGTATTCAAAAAGAAGGATGTGACGGTATTATAACATCTGCAAAATTTATCCTGCACCCGGAGTACAACCTGAAGAAAACATTCTGTATTGAATTCTTTGGTGATGATATGACAGAAGCCGGAAAAGTAATTACAGCAATATCATATGCCTTTAAAGAACAAAAAAAAGAGCCTGCATTAATCGCTCTGGAACATTTTGATGAAGAGTATATAAAAGCAATCGATTATAAGGCCAAAGCTGCCGGAACCGGTAATCTCAAGGCTGTTTTGCTGGTGGATATGGTTGCAAATCAAATTGATGCACTCAATTGCGGCAGTGAAAAACTTGAAAAAATTTTACAATCCTATGAACATACCCAAATTACAACTGCAAAAGATGACAAAGAAGCTGAAAGGTTCTGGAGTGACAGAAAAAGGCTTGGAGCTATTGCAGCACATACAAATGCGTTTAAGTTAAATGAAGATATAGTCATACCGATTGACGCTCTTGCAGATTTTGCAGATTATATTGACAAATATAACCTGGAAGAAAAAAGATATAATTGTAAAAGTATTATAAAAAATATTGCTGCCTACCTTGAAACAGCAGTGCCTTTAGAAGATATTGAATGGTTCGGTGCAAAAGTTACCCTTTCAATTGATATAGCAGCAAAAGAACTTAATAAGATTGATGCTGCAACCAGACGCATAATAGAACAGGAAACAGAATCAAACACATTTTTAACAGAACTGCTCAAGATAATGCGCGGGTATGACCTTGTTACGGCAAATATAAAAAGAATCCATAAAGAAAGCAAAGCAAGACTGATTATTATTGCGACTCACATGCATGCAGGAGATGGCAATGTTCATGTTAACATCCCTCTTATGTCCAATGACAGAGAAATGATGCAAAGAGCCTCGCTTACTGCAAATAATATCATGGAAAAGGCTATTGAATTTGGTGGTGCTGTATCAGGGGAACATGGGATTGGCATAACCAAAATACAGCATCTTCCCAAACAAAGATTGGAAGAGTTTCTGGAATACAAAGCAAAAATTGACCCAAAAAGGCTCATGAACCCTTACAAACTTACAAAAGCTTCTTTTCTTAATACAATTTACACCCCTTCTTTTAATATTCTTGAATTTGAGGCGCATATTTTAAAATATGGTGATTTAGAATCCCTTGCAACAAAAATTGAAAATTGCGTTAAATGCGGTAGATGCAAAGCAAGCTGCCCGGTATTTTATCCAAAGAAAAACCTTTTTTTCCACCCCAGAAATCAAAACATGGCAATAACTTACTTAATTGAGGCTTTGCTCTATATCACACAACGCACACATTCCACTAAATTTCATATTTTAAAATACCTGGAAGAAATATCAGATCACTGCACGACCTGTCATAAATGCCTGTCAAACTGCCCGGTTAATATTGATTTGGGAGAAATTACCATAGCTGCAAGAGAAATCCTTGCTGAAAATAAATTTAAAAAAACACCTTTTATAACAAACTTATCACTCTATTATTTAGCATCAACCGACAGACTGATAAATTCGTTATCCAGATTTGCTTTGGTTACTATTGGGAATAAAATCCAAAGAGCAGGGTCAAAACTTCTCAGCCTGATGCCTGATGTCAAATCCTTTAAACAAAAAAAATGGTTTTTACTTTTAAAAGCACCTGCCCATAAAATTCCCAGAGCAGCATTATATTCAAGCTTACGAGAATGTGAAAGTGATCAGGCAATTTTACTGGAACCTGAAGCAAAAGCGCAATACACTGTATTTTATTTTCCTGGATGCGGCAGTGAAAGACTATTCTCTGATATCGGGAAAGCATCAATCTATCTTCTTTTAAAAAATTCAGTAAGGGTTATACTCCCACCTCCATTTCTCTGCTGCGGGTTTCCTGCTAAAACAAATGCAAAAAAAGACCAATTCAATCGTATTACTTTAAGTGATACAATTATTTTTTCTCAAATTAAAAGAATGTTTAATGATCTTGATTTTGATGCATGCATAATAAGCTGCGGGACATGTAAGGAATCTCTCAAAGAGCTTGATATCAGTTCAATATTTAATTGTAAAACAGAAGATATCAGCAAATTTATATTAAAAATAAATAACAATCTCTCAATATCAAATAATTGTTTTTACCATGCGCCTTGCCATGATTCTCTTTCAGGCAAAGGTATCAATATTTTAACAAAAAATAATAATATTAAAGTTCAACCTATCCCTTTTTGCTGCTCAGAAGCCGGAACAATGGCAATGTCCAGACCTGATATCTCTGCTGCCATGCTTGAAAGAAAAGCTTACGCCATTAAATCTTTTGTAAATCATCCGGAAACTGAAAATAAAATCCTGACAAATTGTCCTTCGTGTATTCAGGGACTTGGAAGGAATCAATCTCTTGGGATAACTCCTGTCCATATAGCAGTTGAACTGGCAAAAAAATGTGGTGGAGAAAACTTTGAGGCCGAGTTTAAGGAGCTCGTTAAAACAGCTCGTATTATTCAATTTTAACACTTAAATGTGAATTATGAATATTATTCTTTTACATAGCGCTGATTTTATAAATCCCGACACTGTTATTTTAAAAGGCAGGAGAAAAGATCATATTATCAATGTTATAAAAGCAGAAAAGGGTGATGCCCTTTCTTGTGGACTTGTTAATGCTAATATGGGCAAAGGTATAATTTCTAATATTGATTCATCAAAAGTTGAACTAAAGGTAAAACTAAATCAGAATCCTCCCCCTGCCCTGCCCTTAGCCCTTATTCTTGCTCTTCCAAGACCAAAAATGTTAAAAAGAATCCTTGAATCCTCAGCAACTCTTGGGGTTAAAACAATATATCTTATAAACTCATGGAGAGTAGAAAAGAGCTTCTGGCAGAGCCCTATACTAAATGATGAAAATTTGAATAAAATTCTTATTGCTGGATTGGAACAAGGTAAAGACACTATTTTACCGCAAATATTTAAAAAACGACTTTTCACACCATTTGTAAAACAGGAACTTTCCGATATCTCTAAAAACTCTCTTTGCATTACAGCACATCCAAAAACCACAACTCCATGCCCAACTAACATTAACCAGCAGACCACCTTAGTGATTGGTCCCGAAGGCGGTTTTATTGATCTTGAAATAGAAACACTTGAACAGATCGGGTTTAAAACCGTAAATCTTGGCAGAAGAATCCTGCGTACGGAAACAGCTGTTCCTGTTATTATTTCAAGGCTCTTTCCTGTTTAAACTCCTTTTTTTAAGGTACAATTACAATAGAAGTCCTTGCCAATGTTTATCTGGATTGATCTAAAATATACCTGACTTCGTATTTGCCCGGCTTTGCAGGTGCTTTCAACTTAGCAGGAGTGCCTTTGGATGTATAACTATAATTTTTGTATGTCCCCTCTGGTGCATCTTCTGTAACAATTGTGATAAAATCAGATTCATACTTTGGCCCCTGCCATTCTACCAAAAACTCAGCCCCTGCCTTTACTGTAGCTGGTGCACTTACCTGTGCGCTGACTTTAGTCAATTTTATTGCAGTTCTGGCCAGGACTCTCTTAGACTGACTCAATACATATCGAAGCTCGTATTCTCCGGGTTTATCCGGTGTTTTCAATTTTAAAGGACTACCACGTGATGTATATGTATACTTAAAATAAGTTTTCTCATCTGTACCTTTAGGCACGATGGTAATATAATCACTACTATTATTGGGTCCAATCCAGGTTATTTGAATATCTGATCCTGCAGGAACAGCTTCTTTTGCTTCAACCTCTCCGGAAACCTCTGAGACTAAAATGTCTCTTCGGGCAAGCACTTTTTTTGACTTTGCCATCATATATCGAAGCTGATATTTACCAGTTGTGGCTGGAGCCTGTATTTTCACTGGAGTACCCTTAGATGTATAAACATATTTTTTATATGTCCCATCTGGCGCATCTTCTGTAACAATGGTAATAAAATCATCTGCATTATCGGGACCAGTCCACATGATTTTTAATTGGCTGCCAACAGGTACACTCGGTGGTGCATCAATAGTTGCTGTAACCGATGTTGCTTTTAAATCAATAGTTGCAAGGGTTGCGTTAGTTCTTCCAAACAGATAACGTATTTCATATAATCCCACCTCATCTGGAACTTTAAGACTAACTGGATTTCCTGTTGATGTATAACGATAACTTTTATATGTCCCCTCTGGCGCATCTTTTATAACAATGGTAATGAAATCAGTTCGACTATTTTTTGATGCTTCCCACTTAACCTTTACTCTGGAACCAGCAGGGGCTTCGCCCGGTGCCTCTAAACTGGCATCTCCCGGTTCCTCCAAAATGGGTTCAGGTGTTTCTTTAACTTTTTCAACTGTTTTTGATAAAGCTCCTCTTAATTCACTTGCATTTGCTGCATTGAGGAATAGGCCTCCAGTGTTTTCAGCCAGGCATCTAAGCCCGATCTGATCTTCTTTTTTTACATCAAAGCTAATTACATGGGTTATAAAATCTATTCCGTTCATGGCAAGTTCTGCCCCGACTTTACATGGATCAGCACCACAAGTTTCAATCCCATCACTTATCAATAAAACAATTGCCCTCTCTTCTGTATACTTAAGCTCTTCGGCTGCTCTGCGTGTTGCTTCACTAAGAGGAGTTTTTCCTTTTGGATTAATTGTATTAACTTTCTTTATGATGGCATTGGCATTGTTTGGACCTATTGGGATCAAAATTTCAATATCTTCACAATCTCCTTTTCTCCTGTGACCATATGCCGATAAACCAAGATGTATGTTAGTACCAAATTCAGGTACAAGGTCTTTTAGCACCTCCCTTGCAATTTGAATTTTTGGTTTTCCATCAACCTGACCCCACATACTTCCGGAGGCATCCAGAATAATCATGACATTTGTTATATCTGTGGAAGCTGTTTTAGGTTTTTCCTGTTCAGGTTTTTTCTGCTTAGGTTTCTTATCTGGATTATCTTTTTTAACTATATCACCTTTTTTGATTGTTTTTGCTGAAGTTGATTCTTCTTCAGCCACTGCTGAAGGTGGGTAAAGAATCAATTGAACATCTCCTTTTTTAACCTCAATCAGGCCGGAAGCAATTCCGCTCCATGAAGGAAATGAATAACGTTTTTTCTGCCCATTTTTTAATGTTATTGTTTCAATGATAATGGGATTTTTCTGCTTTCCTTGAAAAAGGGAAACCTTTATTTTGCTTTGGGAATGGTCCTGGCTGTCAGCAATGATATCATACACTAATTTTTTTTTGGGGAGATCTGTTACAAAAGATCCGTCGGAATATTCTTTTATAAAAGTCTTCTTTGATTTTTCTTTTGCCCATGGTGGTGATTCCTGATTTACAATGACGCGGACAAGCCCCTTGATAACTTTTACTTCAATAGTGTCAGGGTTTAATTTGTTTTCAAAAGCATATTCTTTTTTGTCCAGCATCTTTTTTAAGTTGATATTGTTTTTCAAAAAATTCGTAGTAACAGGCTTTCCGTTATTTGATGCTTTTACAACAATATCTGCCGCATCTTTGCTTTCACTGATCAGGAAAAGGGCAATATGTTTTTCAGGATTGACCTTTACAATAATCTTGCCGCCCGGTCCCAGGCGTTTGCCAACAGGTGCTTTTGCTTTTTTTGTGCCAGTTATGGCGACTTTTTTCTTTGGCGCAGTTTTTTTAGACTTTGTGTCAACCTGTCTGGTAAATCCTGAAGGTACCTGGAACATGTCACTATCTACCGGACCATTAACGATCTTAGTTAATACGGCAGTATAATTATTCAGGTTATTAATAATTTTAACGGGGAAATTATATTTTAAGGAGATCCATGCTGTCAGTATAACTTTCCCGTCTGACTTGATCTCCTGTTTTTTGCACTTGATATCTTTAATTTTTTCTGTTCCAACAACAGTTGCAGCATATTTTTTCAGCGTATACGCGTGGGACTCAAAGGGATTATTCATAAGGCTAAAAGAGCCATCATTGTTAATCTCCTGAAATATTTTTTCTTCAAAATTTACCAAATGGGTTTTTCCGGTATTTCGGTTAACAATAATGGCAATATGATTTCCATCCTCCTTAAAATCCATCCGGTATTGATTATCCTGAAGGTAAAACATACCTCTTTGTGTTTTGTTACGGCGGACTTCAATCATCTCAGCAGTAAAGGCTGCTGCCATAGCAGTGGTGGTCAAAGACACAGAAATAAGAAAAAAGGCTATCAGATTGATCAGGTATTGTAAAAACTCTTTTTTTTGCATACTTCCCTCCCGGGTCATATATTATATATATTTAATCACAAGACCTATTTAAAAACTTTAAATTCCCAATAAACGCTGATGATAAGTTTGCTGCCTTTTTCCCAAAATTATTCAAGTAAAAGCTGTGATCAGCAGGCATGAAACAACAGCAATGTAGAATAATATTAGATGCTTCTTCACACTCTTGTCTCCTGAAGTTCTATAAAATAGAAAGACAGTTTTTGTCAAGTTAATTTGAAACAAGTCAAAAAAAATCTCCAATCCTGAAACACTTTTTCACTTAACGCTTTTTCACTTAACACTTTATTAATAACCACTTATAGGTTATGGTATTTTCATAGCACATTATGCTTCAATTTTTTGAAAAATTACATAATGATATTTCACTTTTATAATCATATCTATACATAGAAAGGATAACCATGCTAAAAACCAATATTACACAAATACTTGGTATTAAATACCCTATTATTGGCGGCACCATGATGTCAATTTCAAAGGCTGATTTTGTTGCAGATATATCCAATGCCGGAGGGCTTGGTATTCTTGCATCTGCCATCTACAAAACAAAAGATGAATTTGCCGATGCTGTCGACCGAATCAAAGAACTGACAGATAAACCTTTTGCAGTTAACATTAATCTTTTTCCTTCCATGACATCTGTTGATAACAATGATTATGTAGATGTCCTGATTGAAAAAGAAGTGAAGATTGTTGAGACTTCCGGTCATTCAGCCCCTGCAGAGCTTTGCAAGCGGTTTAAAGATGCCGGCATGACCTGGATTCATAAGTGTGTGGGAATCAAATATGCCCTGAAAGTTGAAAAAATGGGTGCAGATATTGTCACTGTAGTGGGCTATGAAAACGGAGGTGCCACAGGAAAGCTTGATATCGGGACATTGGTACTGATCCCAAGTGTTGTAGACGCAGTCAACCTCCCCATTATTGGTGGCGGCGGTATATCAGATGGCAGAGGTATTGCTGCTGTCCTCTCCCTTGGTGCAGGGGCCGTGATTATAGGAACCCGTCTGTTAGTGACAAAAGAATGCCCCATTCATGACAATTTAAAACAGGCACTCTCCAGTGCATCTGAATTAGACACCATGCTCATTATGCGATCTATTGGTGCGACTCACAGGGTCTGGAATAATGCTGCCGCTCAAAAATGTTCGGAAATAGAAAAAAATAACGGCAGCTTTGATGAGGTACTTTCCATAGTCACAGGAGATAAAGCACGAAAAATGTATAACGATGGCGATATTGATGTGGGTGTAATTTCCTGCGGCCAGGGTATCGGGATGATCCATGATATACCCAGTGTAAAAGATCTCTTTGATACCATGATGAAGGCCGCCGAACAACAATTGACCGGGTTATTAAACTAGCAGATATAAGTAAAGAAGATACTATGAGCCTATTGTCAACTCCTCACCTACATTGGGTACCATTGCGTTAAATCCGTTATTATTGAGGTGTTTGGCAAATTCAATTGATTGTTCTTCTTCACCATGGACCACTGCAATTTTTTTAATATTAAGATTTGATTCTTTTAAAAATCTGGTCATTTCTCCCTGATCCGCGTGGGCACTGAATCCATTCATTTTTGCAACCCTGGCCAGTAAAGGATAAGTTTTGCCCAACATCTTTATCTGAGGAGGCTCACCTTTTCTGCCGGCTTCCTCATATTTCTCACTAAGCTCTACAATTCTTCTACCCAGGGTATGTTGCGCCATAAAACCAACAACTAATATAGTATTTTTGGGATTATGAATTTTCCAGCGCAAATGATGAAGAATACGCCCTGCTTCGCACATACCTGAAGAAGAAATAATAATATGAGGCTGTGTTTCTTTCATAACTCTCATTGAATCATTAACAGATTCTGTATACTTAATTTCTTTAAACGCAAAAGGATTTTCCCCTTGCTCAAGAAATGTCTTATGGGTCTCTTTATCGTAGACTTCAGGATGTTCGGCATAAACTCTGGTCATTTTATTCCCTAAAGGAGAGTCAACCCATATGGGTATGCGGGGGACTTCATTATTATTATAGAGTTCATGAAGGACATAAACCACATCCTGGGTACGTCCAAAGGCAAAGGAAGGGATTAAAATTGACCCACCCTTTTCAACAGTTTCGTTAATCACAGTTTTCATTCTTTCTTTAAGATCATCCACTAACTCGTGGTGCCTTGCCCCATATGTACTTTCCATAATCAATAAATCGATATCATTTTCTTCTTCAGGGAATTGCATGGTTGGATCTTTTATAACAGGGCTGTTAAATCGACCTATATCACCTGTATATAAAACATTATATTTTTTACTGTTTTCTGTAAAGCTGATCAGGGACATTGCTGATCCTAGAATATGTCCTGCATCAAAAAGAGTAACTGTCATTCCTTTGCCAATTGTTACAGGTGTTTTGTATGGATATCCGTCAAAATATCCTAAAGCAGCTATAGCTTCTTCATAATTATAAAGAGGTTCAACCATTTCTAAATTATACTCAGCCATCATGCTTTGGATAGCCTGTGTATCCAAGTCATGACGGCCTTTTTTAAGAAGTTTGCTGATCTTTCCCTTTTCATGATTAGTAAGCCTATTTTTTTTTGAACCTTGCAGATTGTAAAGATGACTTCTTAATGTTTTATAATTAAGATATCCTGCATCTGATTCCTGGATATGTGCTGAATCCAAAAGAAGGTATTCAGATGCATCAGCAGTTGTACGCGTACAGACCACCCTTCCGTTGAATCCATTTTTGGTTAATAATGGAATACGCCCGGAGTGATCTATATGTGCATGGGATAAAACCATGTTGGTAACAATTTTGGGATCAATGGTGAATCTTTTATTTTTCAACGCACTCTCTTTACGCCGTCCCTGAAACATTCCACAGTCTAAAAGAATGTTATCCTTGTTTGCAGACAACATGTGCATGGATCCTGTAACCTCTCTAACTGCCCCATAAAAAGTTACTTTCATTTTTTTTACTCCTAATTATAAATATTCTTTAAATTTAAACTTGCATATCAATGATTCATGCCTTATAAAAGCATAAACAATATATTGTTTATCAAATTAACAAAATAGAAACAATATAATAGATAAGGAAGAAGCTTAAAAAAAATCATGGGTAAAAAGCCAAACAAAACAAACAAGCAAAAAATAGACCCTGAACGCAAACAGGCATTTGATAGTTTACCTCCCAATGTCAAAAAAAGACTGACAGACGAGGAAAAAGAATTATTTTTAAATGCCGAAGAATGGCCTGACTCACTTTTTGACAAGCTTAAGGAATTTATCACAACATAAATAAGGCAAATAATATGGGCGAAATTATACTTATAAATATCACGGGTAAAGACAGAAGAAGGCTGACATCAATCTTCACAGGAATTATTGCAAACGCAAAGGCCAATATCCTTGATATTGGGCAATCAGTTATCCATGATCAGATATCTTTAGGTGTTTTGATTGAAATTCCGGAATGCGGCAAATCTGCTTCAATATTAAAAGATCTTTTGTTTGAAGGTCATAAATATAAATTGAAAGTTAGTTTTACGCCAATTGATCTGGAAGAATATGAAGCCTGGACCATTGAACAGGATAAACAAAGGCGTATTCTTACTCTTATGGGTAAAAACCTTTCAGCAAAACAAGTGTCAGATGTGTGTGGAGTTATGTCTGACCACGATATAAATATTGATACCATCAGCAGGCTCTCTGGAAGATTATCTCTTAAAAAAGATAATGCCGACCATATCACAGCCATTCAGATCTTTGTAAGCGGAA
>JAIOSM010000033.1 GCA_021107575.1 Desulfobacteraceae bacterium
CTTCAGCATGCTTTTTGTGGGTAAATAACATAATTCCTTTTTTATGTGTGGAATATGCAGGATTATCCATGGTGATAACATCAATAAAGCTTGATTCGTTTGCAGGTTTAGGTGGGGGAGCTACTGGTTTTGGAGCTTCAGGCTCCGGGGTCGCTGGTTTAGGCTTCTCCTTGGGTGCTTCAGGTTTTGCAACTTCTGGTTCTGAAACCTCTTTAGCAGGTTCAGGTTTTTCAGGCAGGTTACTTTTCTGCACCTGCTTTGTTTCAGTTGTCTGTTTGACAGGCAATGCCTTATCTTCTGATGGTTCTGAACAAGAACTGATCATGAAAACCAGTGTCAGGGAAAAAACAAAAAGTAATTTGTAAATATTAGACCTGATATTCATTTTATATCTCCTGTTTGGTGTTATAAGTAGTAATCCTTAATATGATGTATAAAAACTTGAAAATCAAGAGATTATACTGTAATTCATTTAATGACCACATAATACAGGAGTTACAACAATGAAGATTTGGTGTGATTAGGATGAAAAATTTAGATAATTTACAAATTCAAAATAGAATCTATACTATTCGTGATCTGCAAGTGATGTTGGATAGTGATCTGGCTGAACTTTATGGAGTAGAGACGAAAATTTTTAATCAAGCCGTGAAAAGAAATGCTGATCGATTTCCTGATGAATTTAGATTCCAACTAAGTGAAAATGAATATATTTCTTTAAGGTCACAAATTGTGACCTTAGAAAAAGGAAGAGGTAAACATCGAAAATATTTGCCATATGTTTTTACAGAACAGGGTGTGGCAATGCTTTCAGCTGCATTGAGAAGTGATACAGCCATAAAAATGAGTGTGCAAATTATAAATGCCTTTGTAAAAATGAGAAAGTTTATAGTTTCAAATGGTGAACTTTTTCAACGGTTGGAGTTTGTGGAAAAAAGACAAATAACTCATGAGATAAAGACTGATGAAAAGTTTGAAAAAATTTTTAATGCTATAGAAAACAAAAGCCTTACTCCCAAGCAAGGTATTTTTTTTGAGGGGCAGATTTTTGATGCGTATGTTTTTGTTTCTGATTTAATCAAAACAGCAAAAAACTCCATTGTTTTAATAGACAATTACATTGATGAAACAGTTCTATTGCTGCTTTCTAAAAGAGAAAATAATTGTAAAGTTACTATTTATACTAAAGCAATCTCTAAAAAACTGAACCTTGATCTTAAAAAACATAATAAGCAATATCCACCAATTCAAATAAAACAATTTAAAAAATCACATGACCGTTTTTTAATTATAGATGATAAAGAAATTTATCATATCGGAGCATCCTTGAAAGATTTAGGGAAAAAATGGTTTGCATTTTCTAAGTTTGAAAAGGGAGCATTAGATATCTTAAATAGATTAAAACATGTATGATTTTCAAAATTTTGCAGTTTTAGTGATACAGGTCTGGCTGTAGACTTATGCAGCTGCAATTGAGGCTATATTCTGTTAGAATGTATTTATGAATGATAAATATGAAATAAAAAAAATCACCCTTTGGGGCTTAGCATTAAATATCTTATTATCTGCTATCAAGTTTGTAATAGGATTTTTAGGAAACAGTCAGGCTGTAGTTGCTGATGCTGCCCATAGTTTGTCTGATACGTCTACTGATCTTATAATATTATTTGGTGTCAAATATTGGACAGCACCACCTGACAGTGAGCATCCATATGGTCATCAAAAAATTGAATCGTTTATAACAATAATAATCGGATTGATTTTGCTTTTTGCAGGAATTGGTATCGGCTACAGTGCAATCATTACAATCAACGAACACTCCATGGGAGAATTAAAATTATTCACAATAGCCGGTCCCATAATATCAATTGTTTTAAAGGAATTGTTATTTAGGAAAACCTATCAAGTCGGAATAAAAACAAATTCTTCTTCACTTAAAGCAAATGCCTGGCATCACAGGACTGATGCATTGTCTTCCATCCCTGTTTTAATAGCTGTTGCAGCTTCTTTAATTAATCCCAAATTGATATTTTTAGATCAGATCGGAGCTATTATTGTGGCTGTTTTTATTTTAAAATTATCTTTAGAGGTTATTTTCAGCAATACAAAGGAGCTGATTGACACCGGCCTTTCAGATGAAGAGATTCAGAATATCTATAAAATTATAAGAAATCATGGAGATGTAAAGGGATGTCATAAAATAAGAACAAGGAAACTTGGCAGTTCTATCTATATAGACATGCATCTGGAAGTGGATGGTAATTTAACTGTGTCAAAAGGGCATATGATTTCAGAACAGGTGAAAAATGTTTTGATTAGAGAAAATTCAAAGATAATTGATGTAATGATTCATCTGGAACCTGAAGAATAATCAAGAGGCAAAATAATGATACCTTATATAAAAATCAGAGAAGCAAAGAACTACGATGTAAAATTGCTTTCCAATATAATTCGTGCATCCAATAACGATGTTGCACAAAAGTTTAATCTTACTATTGAGAATTGTCCTACGCACCCATCAAATTGTTCAGTTGACTGGATAGAAAAGGATTTTGCCAGAGGGGTTCAATATTATATTTTTGAATACTCAGGCATTGCCAAAGGCTGTATTGCTCTTGAATATGCTAATGCTGATGTCTGCTATATGGAAAGGCTGTCGATTCTGCACGAATACAGGCGCCATGGCTTTGGTGAGAAATTAGTTGAGCATACTATTGATACTGCCAGGGCTTTGGGTGCTAAAGAAATAAGTATTGGAACGATTGCAGAATATACTCAGTTAACGGAATGGTATCAGAAAATAGGGTTTATTAAAGGAGAGATTAAAGAGTTTGAGCATCTTCCTTTTCGAGTATTACTAATGACATATGAGTTAAAGTAAAACTACCCGTTGGTTTATTTTTTAATTGTACAACCCCCAATGGTTGTGATAATTATTGGCCTGCTATTGGCGTATGAATTATGAATAAAAAATTTAGGAGAAAGCATGCTGGAACCTCTTTTTATTAAAGCTACAAATTTGTCAGATGCCTGGTTTCAAACTCTATATAAGTGTGTTGAAAAGGGGCGATCATTTACCATCAATCGCGGTTCGTTTGAGGGTCAGAAAAGACTTGAGTTTGATTTTATGACCATTCATATTACTCATCCTTCAAGTATCCCTTTGATTCCAAAAGTGAATCCTGCTTTAGGATTTCCTGATCCTGTGGACGAAGAGTATCTTGATGATTATCTGCCCTATTTGATGACAGGTGAGGAAAAAGAGGGGGAATCTTATACTTACGGGCAGAGAATATGTAAATGTAATCTTGATTATTTGCCGGCAGATTATAAAAGGTTAACTGAAATCCTGATTCAGGAAAAAGAAATCTGGGAAGACCCTAATATTCTTATCCAGGAGAACGGTAATTATTACGTCAATCAGATGGAATTGATGATCTGGACTTACAAAAACAAAGGATATAGAAATAATCAAATGATTCTCCAGGTAGGTCAACCTTCAGATATGACTTTAATTGATCCACCATGCCTGCGGCATATTGATACCCGGATTCAAGACGGAAAACTTCATTTTTTTCCTTATTTCAGATCATGGGATCTTTATGGCGGCTTCCCTGCAAACCTTGCAGCCATTGAGATGATGAAACAGTATTGTGCAGCGCAGATTGGAGTTGAAAATGGAGAGATCATTGCATCCTCCAAGGGACTTCATATTTATGACTATGTATTTGAAATAGCTGAAGCCATAAGAGGGCGTTCCATGGATGAATTCAGGGAGATTTCATCTTAACAATCCGGTTTAGTAATAGATTTTAGCAGGCTTTGTTTCTCCCTAAAGCTGATAATTGACAAAATTGTTTAGCTGCTATATAAAATTGTATATGGATAAACATGAACAAGCATTGGTATTACAGTTTTTAAGACGGTTTGACCAAGTCTTTCACAGAGTTTTAAATAAGATGAATAAGCTTGAGAAAAAACCGAGACATTATGGAACAGATCACCTTCTTTATGGTTCTGAAATTCATACTATTGAAGCAATTGGGCATAATCCGGGCATAAGTGTAACTGAGCTTGCTGACTTTCAGGGAGTTACAAAAGGTGCAGTCTCGCAACTCATTCAAAAACTTGAGAAGAAAAATCTAATAATCAGAATGAAGAATATGAATTCTGATAAACAGGTGTTTTTAAAACTTTCTGATATCGGGAACATAGCTTTTACAGTACATGATGATTTCCATGCAAAGATATTCCCCGAGCTTGTTGGTGCTCTGAAACAGGCAGATAAACAAACTCTTGATAGCATGGAAGTCATGCTTGAGGCAATTGAAAGATTCTGTGATAAAGCCATTGAGGAAGCCTGAACCAGAATTCTAACTCTGAAATACAAAATAGTATCAACTTATAATTATTTTTTTCTGGAGTTCTTTTTTCTTAGGATTTTTTTCCACAAATATCTTTGAATTCTTCGATTCTGAGAATGGATCAATGCCCGTATAATACATAAGAGTTGAATATGTAGATGGAGTAGGAGTGAATATCTGCACCTGGCGCGGATTCATTTTGAGTTCTTTTTTTGTAAAATCTTTAAGTTGTTTCATGTCCTTAACAGTGCAGCCCGGATGAGCGGCTATTAAGTAATATGTTAAAAACTGTTTTTTGCCGATTTTTCTTGTAATTTTGTTGAAATTTTTCCTGAAGTCGAGAACAGATGAAGCAGCAGGTTTTCCCATAAGCGCAAGTACGTTTTCGCAAGAGTGTTCCGGGGCAAGTTTCATTTGACCTGAAACATGATTTGTTACGATTTTTGTAAGATATTGATGTCCATTTTTTTTATCATTTATTATCAAATCATGCCTGATGCCGGAACTTATAAAGACTTTTTTTATTCCTTTTATTTTTAAAAGTTTTCTCAGAAGTCGTATTTGAGCTGAATGATCAGGGCTAAGGCTTTTGCAGACATTGGGGAATAAGCATCTTTTATCCTGGCAGATTCCTTGCTTTAGTTTTTTCTTACATTCAAATCCATACATATTTGCTGTTGGCCCGCCAATATCATGGATAGTCCCTTTAAAGTCTTTTAATTTTGAAAGTAGTAAACCTTCTTTTAAGATTGATTCTTCACTGCGCCATGTTACAGTGGTGCCTTCATGAATACTGATTGCACAAAAGTTGCACTGCCCATAACAGCCCCTGTGGGCACTGATTGAAAATTTTATTGTTAAAAGAGCTTTTACTTCTCCATCCTTTTGATAAAAGGGGTGAAGTTCCCTTTGGAAATCCAGATTATAAACAGCATCAAGTTCATTTGTTGGAAGCGGTTTCTGTACAGGGTTTAACACAAGATATCTGTTGCCGTGTTTTTGAATAATTCCCTTTGCTGTTATATAGTCATTGTTTTGATAAAAAATATTAAAGCTTTGAATGAATTTGTTTTCATCAGACACAACTTCTTCAAAAGATGGGATCTCAATATAGTTGTCAACGCTCTGTTTTGAAATATATCCAAGTCCTCTGATATTTATAATATTAAGATCGTTTCTGAGGGCGTTTGCCAGCTCAACAATGGTTTTTTCACCCATACCAAAGACAAGATAGTCTGCTTTGGAATCAAAAAGTATTGATCTTCGAAGTTTGTTTGACCAGAAGTCATAATGGCTGATGCGACGCAGACTTGCTTCAATTCCTCCCAATACAATGGGACAAGTTGGTTTAAAATATTTTTTTACAAGGTTTGTATATGCAATAATTGCACGGTCAGGACGTTTGTTATTGATACCGCCCGGCGTATAATCATCGCTTTTTCTTCTCTTTTTTAAAGCAGTATAATTTGCCACCATGGAGTCAATGGCACCTCCTGATATGCCCCAGAAAAGAGAAGGCTCTCCTAACCTTGTGATATCTTGATCAGAGTCTATGTCAGGCTGGGCTATGATGCCGACTTTATAACCCTTGCTTAAAAGAACCTGCCCGATTACAGATATCCCCATGAATGGGGAATCAATGTAGGCGTCACCTGTAACAAGGATGACATCAAGTTGATCCCATCCAAGTTTTTTTAATTCCTGCTTTGTTGTGGGAAGAAACATATATATTGATCTTTTTTAGTTATTAAATTTTTGGATATACAGTAAAAAGTCCATAAAGGTGAGAAATCGTACTTTTGCAGTATCAATATCTCTCTTGTCAACATAATCTAAAGACAAGAAAAAAGCTTGTTTTGGTTTGTACCTTTCAATAAAACTTCTCATGGCTTTGGATACACTGTTTCTTGATATTTTTGTCTTAACTTCAATCGGGATATTAGTTCCATGTTTCTCTAAAATAAAATCTACCTC
>JAIOSM010000198.1 GCA_021107575.1 Desulfobacteraceae bacterium
TAATAATAAGCTTTAAAAATTAATGCTGTTTATTTTAAAGGAGAGAGACCATGGATATAAATTTAAAACACAAACATAATCATGATCACGAACACACCCATGACCATGATCACCCTCATACCCATGATGGTAAGGAACACAGCCATTCCCACGGGCATGACCACGCACACAAACATGAGCACGACCATACACATGACAAGGCAGAAGAAGGGCACAGCCATGATGGTGAGCATGGAACCCACGAACATAATCATCCAGATCATGGGAAAGAATCCCATGATCATGACCATTAAACTGTTATTACAATTATGAATTATGGGGACATAATACTAAATTATGATCAACAATCTAAAGTATAAATACGGCAAAAAGCCGCCCCAAAAGGATTACCTGTCTATGAACAAGGATCAAAAAGGGGATTTTGCTTTGCAAGACTACACCGCAGGAACTGCGGGCAGGTGTGTCCTCAAACAGCCTGCGGTGCTTAACGCCTTGCAAAGCAAAATCCTGATCCTTTTTGTCCTTAATGTTCATAGACAGGCAACCCTTCCGGCTTGAATTATCCAAATTTTTTAACCTTGTAATCACCAGAGAACACGTAAAGAAACACAAACCAGACCCATAAGCATTTATTTCAGCATGAATTCAATATTAATAATGATTTAAGCTTAGCTGTTCAGACAATCTCAGGTTTCAACGAGATTAGGTTATAAAATATAGGTTTATTAACAATTTCTATTGAATACCAACAAAATATTGTTGCTATTCAAAGTTTTAATTGATATTTGCTGAAATATGAGTGCTATTAACCAATAATGGTTACTAATAATTGTTATCTTCACTAAAAGGAACGGTTCTTCAGTATGAAAAATTTAATACAACCTGAAAATGACTCTGAAGCCAATTTAATTAAATCTCTTTTAGAGGAAAACGGTATTTATGCTGAGATAGAATCATATCATGATACTGCATATGACGGGCTCTATCAGGCGCAATATGGTTGGGGTGTAATACGTGTTGCTGAGAAAGATCTTGAAAAAGCACAAAAAATTATTGAAGAGTGGAAAAACTCCTCTCCAGAGAATATTCCGTGGAAGGAAGAACCCATCATTGAGGGTCTATCAAACGAAAGCCTTAAAAAAGAAAAGAATGAGCTGTTAAATAGGGCAATGATTATCATTTTTGTTCTGTCTGTTGCCTGGAATATTTTCTTCTTGTATACGAACTCTAATCAAAACGAAAAGCCCATAGAAATGAAAGGTACAGAAGAATATTTTGATAGAAATGGTAAACTGGCAGCTATATATAAATACAGCAAAAATAGTGACTTTCCCTATGAAGGAACTGAATACTCTGTTAATGGAGAGGTTCTATACAAAGTATTCGACAAAAATGAAAATGGAAGAGTTGAAAAATTTGTTGAGTTTTATGAGAATAAGAAAATATTTTTTTTTGATGAAGACGAAAATGGAATCTCTGAATCTTCAATTGAATATTATAAAAATGGGACTACAATCAAATCAATAGATGAAAATGAAAACAAAATTTTTGAGAAAACCATTGTAAGAGACAAAAAGAATCAAATAATTGCAACTATTTTTGATAAGGATCAGGATAGTTTCAATGATGAGATTCATTACGAAAAAAGTAATGGTAAAAAAGAGGTCTTTCAAATATCAATATATCAAAAACTTTTAAATAGGATTTCAAATTAAACATCACTCAAGATAACCCGTCGCTGGAGAGGATCGGGGGCTACTGAGCCGCTCTTGAAGGTTTTTGTTTTAACATAAATTTTAATTATGCTGAGGACGTCGACATAAAGCCCCCGACCCCTCAGCTTTGCGTTAGCTGAACAACCAAATGGTAAAAGTATATGCCCGGTGAACAACATCATTATGTTCCTAGATTTCTATTGAAACATTTTACTAGAGGGAAAAATCCACAAATATTTGTTTATGACAAATCTAATGACAATCAATTTCGAACAAATATTAAGAATATTGCCACAGAGAATGGTTTTTATGATTTAGAAGTTGATGAAGGAATATTAACTTTGGAACCAGGGCTTGCACACATAGAGGGAAACACTTCTGGTATTCTCCAAAAAATATTAAAGGAAAAAACACTAAAAACACTTGATGAACACGAAGTGGCAATATTAGCTGTATTTTTAGCTGTGCAGTTTGTTAGAACAAAGGAGCACAGATTAAGATTTGAGCATTTAGGAGAGCTGTTTGCCCAGAAACTTAGGGATATGGGCGCAACTGAAGAGAATATCGCAGAACAAACCAAAAGTGCTACCGGCTTATCTGAAGGCAAATTGATAGGATTTAAGTCGGTAATAGGAGCAAAAGAATTTGTCCCGCATTTCTTAAATAAAGTATGGGTGTTGTTCAAAACTACAAATAAGCATCCTTTTTATATCTCAGATAATCCATTAACTTTGCACAATGAAGTAGATCACGGCCCATATGGTAATATTGGGCTTGCGGTTAGAGGTATTGAAATATATTTACCGATCTCTACTACGCTTTGTCTTGGCTTGCTTTGCCCTTCAATTGCTGAAGAATTTCAAAAAGCATATGACAATATTCGTAGACTAGATCAAATGGCGCCGGGATTAGCAGATAAAGTAATGAATAAACCGAAGGCTGCAAGGGCGTTTTGTGAAGGACTTGTTAATGGAGGGCCTATAGAAATAATCGAAGACAATGTAATGATGATGAACTCATTACAAGTAATGTATTCGACTAGATTTGTGTATTGCGAAAGCGAATCTTTCGATTTAGTTAAAAGAATGATAACAGACAATGGGAAATTTCGCGAAAGTCTTAAACCCACTACCAGCTGACATCGGGCTTAACTATGATGCCCGGAAAAGACGCCGGGCACCTGTTATCCCAGGCGTTATACTAGAAAGGATTAATTATGAATACTAAAAAGCACTTTGTTTTATTTACTATTGCTGTTTCTGCTTGGTTGTTGTTTTATTTAATCGGATATCCATTCAATTATTTTTTAGATTGGAAGCTTGAATCACAAATATTATTAACGTTATTGACAGTATTTGCAATACTCCCGCTTATTGGAACTATTTTTCTTATTTATTTTCCAGGAAATTATATTAAATCAATGGTATGGCTGGCTTTTTATGGATCAGTTCCACTTTTTATACTAGACTTACTATTTATTGGTTTCTTAAGAAATGAAGGTTTACATTACTTATATACACATTGGTATCTTACAGCAGGTTATATATATGTATGGATAGTATTTCCAATAATAGGATATTCATTTAAGAAACTTATTGTTCAACTACAAAAAGTATAACAAATCGCTGCACTGGATTTTTACTCCGCTCCGCTCCGTAAAAATCAGTGAGCTCAAACGTTAGCTTTAATCTTATATGGAGGGTTGTAAATGAAAAAAACATTAACGGTTTTGTTTGTACTTTCTATGCTGGTCTCTACTACTCTTTTTGATAAGTATGTAGGTTTAGAAGAATTGGGGAATGGAATCTGGCGTATATATTTCAGACAAAAAATGTTAGGGTATTTTGATGAAAATAAGTTAAGGATTATGGATGA
>JAIOSM010000063.1 GCA_021107575.1 Desulfobacteraceae bacterium
GATAGATACTGAAACTGCTGAATATGTTGAAAATGATCTTCGATCCCAGGGTGTTGATGTAATGCTGAATACAGAGGGAAAAGAGTTTATTGGAGAAAAATATGTTGAAGGCCTTATAACTACGGATGGAAGTAAATTAAAAGCGGATATTTATATAGCAGCAACAGGTGTCAAGCCCAGCATTGATTTTATTAAGAATACCGATATTGAATATGACACAGGAATTATTGTAAATGAACACCTCCAGACAAAATATTCTTATATCTATGCATGTGGGGATGTTGCAGAAACTGTTGAGCTTATTTCCGGAGAAAGGAAAATTCATGGCTTATTTCCTGTTGCGGTAAATCATGGGCAAACCGCAGCATATAATATTTTGGGCATGAAAAGGGAATATGAAAAACAGGCAAATATGAATTCTTTAAAAAAATTGAGTTTTAAACTCATAGTTGTTGGAAAACTTAAAGGAGAAGAAATTAAGTATAAAACCGAAAATGTTTTGCGAAAAATATATATAAAAGATGATAAAATAATGGGATTTGTGTTATTGGGGGATATATCTAATGCGGGAGTTTATTTGTCTCTTTTTACTAAAAGAGTGAATGTCTCAAAATTGAAAGATAAACTTTTATCAAAATATTTTTATCCGGGAATTTTAATGACTCAAATTTGATAATTGGCAAACTCGTTTTCGGTGGAAGCTTCCGCCGAAAACATGGGAAGGCAGCTTTGAACCTTGGTTTGAATCGGCTGTCTTCTCATTCCCCTTTACACAAAAACAAACCTTCATGGCTTTTAATTATCAATACAAACAATAAAAATTCGAAGCAAAAGAGTGTTAGGTTTTCTTAATCCGGCTATAAGTAAACTTTTACTTTAAATATCTTTATGACTTAAAAGAAGTGAAGCTCTCCTTCTATAATGGAAAGTTTTTTGAAAAATTGACTTTTCATACATTCCATAAAAGTTTTTTATAATTATAGACTCAACAGCAGTAATGGTGCTATGTGTATAAGAAAAATGGAGAAAGATGCTTGTATTGAATGCCCAAAAATCATGCTGGGCAGAAAAGAATAATAAATGAATAAGAAAGATCTTTCAGAAAGAGACATTTGTACTAAATTTATTACTCCGGCTATTGAAAAAGCCGGATGGGATATTCAATTGCAGGTGCGTGAAGAAGTCTCCTTAACCAAAGGTCGGGTGATTGTTCGAGGAAAAATTCATACTCGCGGTAAGAATAAAAGAGCTGACTATGTTTTATACTATAAGCCGAATATTCCAATTGCAATTATTGAAGCAAAAGACAATAAACATACTGTTTCTGATGGAATGCAGCAGGCCATAGGTTATGCTGAAATGATTAAAGTACCTTTTGCCTTTTCTTCAAATGGCGATGCTTTTCTGTTTCACAATGACAATTCAAAAGATGAAAATATTGAAAAAGAAATTTCCTTAGACAATTTTCCTTCTCCTGAAGAATTATGGAAACAATATTGTGAGGCTAATGAAATATCAGTAGAACAAAACAAAGTAATTACTTTTGATTATTTTCATGACGGAAGCGGTAAAACTCCCCGGTATTATCAGATAAACGCAATAAATAAAACCATTGAGGCTGTCGCAAAAGGTGTGAATCGAGTCTTGCTGGTAATGGCAACTGGTACAGGTAAAACATATACTGCGTTTCAGATTATATGGCGCTTATGGAAATCAGGCACAAGCAAACGTATTCTTTTTCTTGCCGATCGAAATATTCTTGTTGATCAAACCAAAACAAATGATTTTAAACCTTTTGGTAATGTAATGACCAAAATAAAGAAAAGACAGGCAGACAAATCATATGAAATTTATCTTTCATTGTATCAGGCTGTTACCGGTAGTGAAGAAGAAAAAGATATTTACAAACAATTTTCTCCCAATTTTTTTGATTTGATAATTATTGATGAGTGTCATCGCGGCAGTGCTGCTGAGGATTCTAACTGGAAAGAAATATTAAAATATTTTACCCATGCGGTACAAATTGGACTTACTGCAACACCAAAAGAGACAAAAGATATATCCAATATTGATTACTTTGGTGATCCTCTTTATACCTATTCATTAAAACAAGGTATTGAGGATGGTTTTTTAGCGCCCTATAAAGTTGTGCGCATTGATTTAGATAAAGACCTTGAGGGATGGAGACCGGAAAAAGGCAAGCTTGATAAACACGGACATGAAATAGAAGATAGAATTTATAATCAGAAAGATTTTGATAAAAAATTGGTTTTGGAAAAACGCACAAGCCTTGTTGCAGAAAAAGTCACAGAATTTTTAAACGCCACCAACCGTTATGACAAAACAATTATTTTTTGTTCAAATATCGACCACGCAGAGCGTATGCGCCAGCAGTTGGTTAATCAAAATGCAGATATAACATCAAAAAATAGTAAATATGTAATGCGCATTACCGGAGATAATGAAGAAGGCAAAGCAGAATTAGATAATTTTATAGACCCGGAGCAAGTTTATCCGGTTATTGCAACAACATCAAAGCTTATGTCAACAGGCGTTGATGCCCAAACCTGTAAATTGATTGTGCTTGATCAGAGAATACAATCAATGACAGAATTTAAGCAGATTATCGGCCGTGGAACCCGCATTAATGAAGATTATGATAAATATTATTTCACCATTATAGATTTTAAAAAAGCCACAGAGCTATTTGCAGACCCTGATTTCGATGGTGAGCCTGTGCAAATCTATATTCCTGAACCTGGGGAGTCACCTGTTCCCCCGGATGATAATGGTGATGAAAATGAAAATGACGAAACACCTTTTCAAGAAGATAGTGGCTTTTTAGATAACAATAGTGAAGATGATGAATCAAATCGTATTAACTATGTAGTAGAAGATGTGGAGGTCTCTGTAGTTGCAGAGCGGGTGCAATATTATGGGCAAGACGGAAAGCTTATTACTGAGTCTTTAAAGGATTATACAAAAAAAGCAATAGCAAAGGAATATCAATCCCTTGATACTTTTTTAAAACAATGGTCAAAAGCCCAAAAGAAAAAAGTCATAATAGAAGAACTTACTGAGCAAGGTGTATTTTTTGAAGCGCTGGCAGAAGAAGTGGGTAAGGATTTAGACCCTTTTGATATGATATGTCATATTGTATGGGGACAGCCTGCATTAACACGAAAAGAAAGAGCAAAGAATGTCAGAAAGCGAAATGTCTTCACAAAGTATGGTGAAAAAGCACAAGCAGTTCTAAATGCTTTGCTTGAAAAATATGCTGACCAAGGAATTGAACAGATTGAAGAGACACAAATTTTAACCATTACACCTCTTTCAGACCTGGGTACTCCCATGGAACTTATAAGTGCTTTTGGTGGAAAAGAAAATTATAAACAGGCGATATTTGAGCTTGAAAAAGAGCTGTATAGCTATGCTACTTAGGCAACTGACAGGTAATTCTTATGAGTAATAAAAAAATAACTCTGGAGATAGTATAGATGTCAATTGTAAGTCTTATTAAAACCATTCAAGACATAATGCGTAAAGATGTTGGTGTGGATGGTGATGCACAACGGATAAGTCAAATTGGATGGC
>JAIOSM010000061.1 GCA_021107575.1 Desulfobacteraceae bacterium
AAGGAACTTTCAGAAAACCATAACAGAAAAGACTTAAAGCAAATTCTAAGGGTTGCAACAATTAAAGATGTAGAAAAAAGGGAAAGTAATATTAAACTTGAAGATAAAGCCTTTAATTATTGTGAACAATGCATAAACAACTTAAACCTTGTTATGAATCTCTTTAGTGTTGAAAGTACGTTTGACAGAAATAAACTCATTTTTTTCTATACTGCCGATGGCCGAGTAGATTTCAGAGAGCTTGTTAAACTATTAGTCAAAGAATATAATATCCGCATTGAAATGCGCCAGGTTGGCATTAGAAATCTTGCTAAACATTGTGGCGGCGTAGGCAAATGTGGAAGAATTCTCTGTTGCTCTTCTTTTATAAATAATTTTGCTCCGGTATCAATTAAAATGGCAAAAACTCAGGGATTGTCTTTAAATCCTGCCAAAATTTCCGGGGTTTGTGGACGATTGATGTGCTGTCTTACTTTTGAAGATGCAGTGTACAAGCAGATCAAAAGCACGCTTCCAAAAATTGGTGCAAAGGTCGAAACCAGGGATGGCATTGGAAAAGTTATCAGACAGAATGTGCTAAGAGAAAAATTAACAATCCGCCTGCAAGATAACACTGAAATTGAACAATACAAATCAGATATTTTATAAAAAATACAAATGACAAAAAATACAAAATATTTCACAACACCAATTTATTATGTAAATGCGCAACCTCACATTGGGCATGCGTATACTTCTATTGTAACTGATATTGCCACAAGGTTTCATAAAATGTGTAACCATGAGACCTACTTTCTCACAGGTACTGATGAACATGGCGACAAAATTGTTCAAGCTGCTGAGAACCAGGGTACAACACCCCAGAAATACGTAGATAAAATAAGCGCCCTTTTCCAGAACTTGCTGCCTGAACTCAATATCAGTAACAATGACTTTATCCGCACAACAAATCCTGAACATATCAAAGTTGTTGAACAAATGCTTTCAAAAATATATGAATCAGGAGATATATATTTTAGCAGCTATGAAGGACTCTACTGCGTTGGGTGTGAAAGGTTTTATCAGGAGAGAGAGCTTGTTAATGGTAAATGCCCTGACCATAATATTGAACCAAAAAAAGTAAAAGAATCAAACTACTTTTTCTCCATGAGTAAATATCAGACATGGTTGATAGACCACATAAATAACAACCCTGACTTTATCAGACCAAAACAATATAAAAACGAAATTCTTTCATTTTTAAAAGAGCCTCTGGAAGATCTTTGCATATCAAGGCCCAAATCACGTCTTACCTGGGGTATTACCTTACCCTTTGACAGAGAGTACGTAACATATGTATGGTTTGACGCACTGGTAAATTATATTTCCGGCCTCGGCTTTCCTGATGGAGAGCTTTTTAATAAATTCTGGAATACTGCCGAGCATTTTGTAGCAAAAGATATAATAAAGCCCCATGGGATTTACTGGCCGACAATGCTAAAAGCTGCCGGCATTGATATCTATCAGCATTTAAATGTTCATGGTTTCTGGAACATTGAAGGAAACAAAATGTCTAAAAGCATTGGCAATGTTGCTGATCCCTCCGAGATTATCGAACGTTACGGTCTGGATCAATTCAGGTATTTCCTTGCACGGGAGATGACATTTGGGCTTGATGCCAATTTCACTGAAAAGACTCTGGTAGCAAGAATAAATTCTGACCTGGCAAATGACCTTGGAAATCTTCTTTCAAGGGTACTGGCAATGGTCCAAAGATATTTTGAAGGAAGCATTCCACTACCTGACAAAAAAATTGAAAACAAAGATAATATATCTTTAAAAGGCCATGCTGATATTTGTATCACTACCTTTAAAGAAAAAATGGAAAACATTGAATTTCATAAAGGCACAGCTGCTATTTGGGATTTCATAAGTGTTATGAATAAATATATTGATACAAATGCTCCATGGACCCTTGCAAAAGATGAAGCTCAAAAATCAAAACTTGAAACTGTTCTATATAATCTTGTTGAAGGATTAAGAGTTGTCTCATCACTTATTTATCCTATTATGCCTGACACATCTGCAACAATGCAAAAAGCAATGGGGCTTGAGTCAAAAAATAATGATGGTATGTTTTTAATTGATGAAATAAGCTGCTGGGGTCAAATCAAAGGTGGGAAAGAAAGCGGTATCAAATTAGACAAGCCACCTATCTTATTTCCCAGAATTGATGTCAGCCCTAAATAATATAGTAATTACATATATTTAATAAGATATAACTTCATTTTGAATAATTATACCAGACAATATACATGGCGAATGCTGAAAAAGCAGACGTTAGCTGATATAGAGCAAAAACGAAAACAAAATTTTAAAAAATATATCAAAATATCAATATATGCCTGCTCAATAACCGCTGTTATACTCATTGGTTTACTCTGTATAAATTTCATCTATACTGCCCTATTTCCAAATACCAGCATTCCTGTTGGACCTAAGAAAAAACCAATCACGTTTGAAACAGACAAACAAGCTGACCAAAAAAAACTTTCAAACATTGAAATAAAAGAAATACTCGGGCAGCATAATCTTTTAAATTCAGATGTAAAAAGTTTCACCATCAATTCAAAAGATGAAACTTATAAAATAATTACCAGCCTTGATATCCATTTACAAAAATTCCTCATTAAAAAACTTGACCGGCTTAAACAACTTACCCGGGGTAAACCCCAACGTATTGCCATTGTCGTAATGGAACCTGCCTCAGGGAAAGTACTTGCCCTTACAGGCTTTGATCTTATATCTCCTGATAAAAATCCATGTTTTGACGGTAACTTCCCCGCGGCCAGTATATTTAAAATTATAACAGCCACTGCAGCTATTGAAGAACTTGGGTTTACACCATACACTCCGCTTTATTTCAATGGCAGTAAATATACCTTATATAAAAACCAGCTTAAAAACATCAAAAACAAATACACAATCAAAATATCTTTTGAAAATGCTTTTGCAGAATCTGTAAACCCTGTTTTTGGAAAAATTGGGAGTAACAGGCTTGGCAGCATAAACTTAGAAAAATATGCAAACAAATTTGGATTTAACAAAAATATTGATTCTGAGCTTATTTTTGAACCAAGCAGGTTAGAAATTAGTGAAAGCCCTTATCAATGGGCAGAAATTGGATGCGGATTCAATAACACAACAACCATATCTCCTATCTTTGGAGCCATGATCACAAGCGCTATAATCAATGATGGCAAAAGAACAGCGCCCTCAATTATTGATAAAATAGTGGACTCACAAAACGACATAATTTATTATAAAAATTATGAGTTGCTAAGCCCTGCTGTCGGTC
>JAIOSM010000073.1 GCA_021107575.1 Desulfobacteraceae bacterium
TTAAAATTTATAAAGACTAAAAAGGAGGATCGAACAATCATGAAAAAACCAAACGAACTTGAAAAAATTATGTTCCATCCTACTGGTAGTCATTTAAAACCATATGAGTGGATGGTAAATGCAACTCCTCAGCAGGAATGGATCGACAGAAAAGGTGTATTCCTCTGGCTTGCCTTCTTTTTTACTGAAATAGGCGCAGGGCTGTATTTTATTTCCCTGTTCTATCAATACCAGCCAGGATTCATCCTGGGTTGGTTAATTGCACTTATTCTTGGAGGCGGTGTCCATATACTATATTTAGGAAATCCTTTCAGAGCCTGGCGAATGCTCATGAAACCACAAACATCGGAACTTTCCCGGGGAATGTGGATTATAGGCTTTTTCGCTGTTGCCGGGTTTATTCAAATGGTAACCTCAAACTACGGTCCAATTTTTAATGTAATAATGGGTATTACAACACTTTTAATTATTTCCCATGGATTTATGACCATGAATGTAATCCGTGCTCTTCCTGCATGGAGTTCTACCATGGTTATCCCTTTATCCATTATCTCAGGTGTATGGATTGGATGTCAGATATTTCAATTTATGCTGGCAGTTTCGGGCAACCCCATTGCACAATCGTTTGAAATATGGGCGGAAATTTTATTAATTGTTTATTTTGTTTCTGTACTTGCATATGTTTGGGGTACTTTTCATTCTTCTGAAACTGCAGGAGAATCCATTGCTCTTATGTTAAAAGGTGATCTGGCAAAATATTTCTATGGAGGCGTTGTTCTTATAGGATTTGTTCTTCCATTGCTGATAACATTCAAAATGTGGGGTGGGGACATAAACGCTGCCCTGATTTTTATCAGACTTGCTCTTATTTTTGCAGGTGACCTTGCAATGCGATATATTATTATGAAAAGTGCGATGTATCAGCCTTTAATCTGATTTGATTTATAAAAGGCAGGCAAGAACAATTGATTATTGTTTTCTGCCTGCCTTTTATTCTGTATATCTTGACAGGAGTTGACAAACAGTTAAATTATAAGTATTAATTTATCTTTTTATAAAGGTAACCATTATATGGCAAATAAAAAAAATATTGAGTCAACTAAACAAAACCGAGCACTTTCAAAAGTCAGATTTGAAGTGTTTGGTGAAGAGATGATTGAAAAAGTTGTAAAATCCAGTGGCAACAGTGGAAGGATTTATTTGCCTCCAAACTGGGTAGGACATACTGTTAAAATTATAAAAGTTGAATAATATCGAGGATTTCTTATGGAAAATTTTCAAATAAGAGAAATAGATCATACTGATGCAGATGCTATCCAGAGGATACGCAATCTTATCTCAAAAGATGAAACTGATATAGACTTAAAAAAAATTATAAGCCAGCAGGTAAGTGGGTTCAACATTGTTGGTCTTGTTGATAACAAAGTTATCGGCTATATGATAAGCAATGTTCTTCATGCAGGTTTTGGACTTGATAAAAGCGCCTGGATTATTTCCATGGGTGTTGATCCGGATTATATGGGTCGCGGGATAGGCAAAGAACTTGCTAATAAAATTTTAGAGACATATAAATCACAAAATATTGATTATGTTTTTTCTTCAGTGGCGTGGGATTCTATAGATCTATTATCTTTTTTTAAGACATTAGGTTTTGAAAGAAGTGAATTTATAAATTTAAGAAAAAAACTTTAGAATATACAATATTTTATCCCTGGTGTTCAATAAAATATTTTTCTGTTTCTTTTGAAATTTTTTCTGCTGTATGCACAACCTGATCAGTCAATTCCTTTAATCTATCATCATTCATACTGGATTTAAATCCAACAACCCACACAGAAGTCATGTATAATCCGTTTCCTCTTACAGGAGCAGCAACTGCACGGACGCCGGGAAGGTACTCTTCATTATCTATGGCATAACCTCTTTCTTTTACCAGCACAAGCTCTTTAAAATATTCTTCTCTGCTCACAATTGTATTGTCTGTAAATTCAGTCAATCCTTGAGCATCAATAAATTTATTAACTTCTTCCCTGTTCATTTCAGACATGAAAATTTTACCAACTGCACCTGCTAAAAGAGGAATAATTGTTCCAACAGGTGAAGTGATCTTGTAATCCTTACTGGATTCAACTACATCTAAAATAATTACACTATTTCTATTTTTAATTCCCAAAAAAACTGATTCCTGACAAGTTATCATAAGTTGCTCAATAAACGGTCGAGCTATTTCTTTAAAATTAATCCTTGAATAAGCTTTTTTGCCAAGTTCAATTAATGTATATCCAATGCTGAAGCGCTTGGAAACCGGGTCTTTTATCAAAGCACCCTGCCCTTCAAGTGCAGATGTAATTCCATGAACAGTACTTTTACTTATATCGAGATCTCTTGAAATCTCGCTTATTCCCATCCCATCTGTTTTATCAGCTATAGCTGATAAAATCCTAAATGCCTTGGTTACAATTGGAGCCTGATATTTATTAGCCATCGTTCCTCATCATGAACAAAAAAAATTCATTTACAGCTGCATTTTAGCTTGACATCCTTATTTAAATACTGTTTACTGTTCGTCATAATGAATTAATTAATATAAGAAGTCAATAGTAATTAAATTTTAAAGGGCTGCTCTAAAATGGATTTCCAAGGCTTCATAGAATTTACGGCTGTAAAAATCTCATGCTACATTTTTTTAGGTGCAATTATATTAAGATTTCTATTTTTCCTGTTTTGCATATTCGTTAATGCCGAAAAAAATTTTTGGACACCACTATATTTAATCAAAACTATTATTCGCTCTTTTTTCCCATTACACAAAATCTCTATTAAGAGGCCCTTTTACACATCTATTCGATATATATTTCATATCTGCCTTATTTTAGTTCCAATTTGCTATACTGGTCATTTAATGATCTGGGAGGCGCTGGAAACTGACTTTTATCCACCTGAGCTTCCTGATATCTGGATCGACAGGCTTGCTGTAATTGCAATATTTATCGGCATATGGTTTCTAATCAGGAGAATATCTATACCACAAATAAGAAAAAGCTCGTCTGCATTTGATTACATATTTATTATAATTGCTACTCTTCCATTTATTTCAGGGTATTATTTAGTTTCAGGCACACCTGATATTATATTTTTTTTAGATAACGATATATGGAATATCCACATAATTTCAGGAGAAGTTTTTATACTTTGTGCTGCCTTTCTTCTCTGTTCAACAAGAATCAACCCTGACAAATGTATAGGTTGTGCCTCGTGTGAGCTTGCCTGCCCCACTGAAACCCTTGAGACAATAGACAAAGATGACATAAGAACCTTTAAATATTCACATTATCAATGCATTTGTTGCGGATCATGTATAAATGCGTGTCCTGAAGATGCTGTTGAACTAAGACATAATATGAATTTACTAAATTTTTTTAAGGTCAATATAAAAAATATAATTAGAACAGCAAAGTTGAAAAGGTGCATAAGGTGTTCTAAAACCTTCACTCCAGAGCCGGTTTTTGACAAAGTTGTTATAGAGCTTAATCATGATTATTTAAAACTCTGCCCTGAATGCAGAAAACATGATCATGCTGAGAATTTTTTAAAATAAATACACTAATGGATTAGTATATTTATGCAATTAACCAGGTAACAGGAAACATTAACTAAGCAGTATGAAAGGAGGGCTGTTATGGCGATAGATGTTAGCAAACAATCAGGAGCTGAAAGTTTGCGGAAGACCAGAACTTATGGTAAGTTCAGATGCCATAATCCAAGCTGTATGGGCAGGTTGGAACCCAAACCAGGCGATAAACTTGTAAAATGTCCGGTTTGTAAATCTGAATTTAGAGTCGCATGGATCCGTCCGGATTTTCCAAGAATCCGCGGGCCAGTCTGGGATGTTAATAAAAAACTTGCCCAGGAAGCAGTAGCAAAAAGGGAGGGTAAATAATATGGCATTAAAAAGAAAAATAGCATATATTAATCTTTCCACAGGAGAAATTGATATTAAGCCTATTCCTGTTGACATCAGAAAGAAATTTATTGGTGGCAGAGGATTGGATGCTTATCTTTTATATAATCATTCAAAAAAAGGTTGCGATCCTTTGGGACCTGACAATCCATTAATTGTCAGTGGCGGATTTTTAACTGCAACGTGTGCTTCAGCTACAGCTCGAACACACATTATGGCAAAATCACCACTTACAGGTCTTTTAGGCAGTGCTAACATGGGTGGCTTCTTTGCTCCTGAAATGGCATGGGCAGGATTTCATCACCTTGTCATTAAAGGTAAGGCTAAAAACCCGGTATATATTTATCTGCACAATGGAGAAATTGAAATCCGTGATGCAAAAAATATATGGGGGAAAACCACTACTGATTCTCAATGGGCTATAAGAGATGAGCTCAATGATCAGGAAGTTAAGAGTATGGTATGTGGACCTGCCGGTGAAAATCTTGTACGCATTGCCAATGTAATGACTGGTATCAAAAATGCCGGTGGAAGATCAGGCATGGGTTGTGTAATGGGTTCCAAAAATCTCAAAGCAGTTGCTGCTCGGGGAACAATGGATATCAACATAGCATATCCAATGGATGCACTTGAATATAACAAGCGCTTTATTGATCAAATTACATCTGCAAAAGTTAATAAAACTCAAGGGACGCTTGGAACACCATTTATTTGGGGTGCTACTAACTCCTGGGGCGGCATTAGAACAAGAAACTTTCAATATAATCAATGTGAATATGCTGATGATATTGAACCTGAACGAATTGATGAGATCTGTGAAGAAACAATGGGGCCATATCATATGTCAGGTTGTTTTGGTTGCCAGGTTCATTGTCGTGCACAATACAAAATTCCTTCAGGTCCTTATAAAGGTGTATATGATGAAGGTCCTGAATATACATCCCAGGGCGCCTTTGGTGGAGAACCTGATTGTAAAAGTGCTGAAACAATTCTTGTTGGTAACCATCTTGTTGACCAGTATGGTATTGATAACCTTGAAGCTGGAAGCCTTATTTCCTGGGCCATGGAGCTTTATGAAGAAGGTATCATTACAAACAAAGATACAGATGGTCTTGCTTTAGAATTTGGAAATGATGAAGCCTTGCTTGAAATGGTAAAACGCATTGCCTTTAGAGAAGGTAAAGTTGGTAATGCCCTTGCTGATGGTGGTATTGCTGCTTCAAAAATATTTGGAAAAAACTCTTTTGATTTCTTAATTCAGGTTAAAGGTATGAGTAACCTGCATTCTGACGAAAGAGCCACACCTGCTCTTGCTCTTAATATTGCAACAGCTTCAAGGGGTTCTGATCATTTAAGAAGCCGCCCGGCTATTGATCTTTATCATCTTCCTGTAGATGTTTTAAGAAAAATCTACTCCAATCCTATTCCTTATGACGGGCCTTTAAGCTCAGAGCATACTGAATATATTGGAAAAGCATGGCAGGTATTCTGGCAGGAAAATTGTTACATGGCAGTTGACTGCCTTGGAATCTGTAAGTACCACACTACTTTCCTTGGCGCTACTCTTCCAAATTTTGAAGATTGGACAAAAGTTCTTTACTACAATACAGGTCTTGAATATACACCAGAAGAGATCTGGGATGTTGCTGAACGTTGTAACATGTTGGAAAGACTTTTTAATTTAAGGGAAGGTCTTACAAGAGATGATCTAGAAAAGGGTGACATGCTTAACCATCGATATTTTGATGAACCATGTAAAAGAGGCGCTCCCGATGTTATTGGTAAATTTATAGACAAGAAAAAATTCAAAAAAATGATTGATGAATTTTATGAGCATAAAGGTCTTGATAAAGATGGAGTACCTAAACCTGAAACCCTGAAAAATCTTGGGCTGGCTAACGAGCCATCCAAGATGATATAATTTGAAAGGAGTCTATCATGGAAAACGAAGGCAAAGTCCTTGTGATACACCCTGAAAAATGTACAGGGTGCAGATTGTGTGAAATGGTTTGTGCTGTCAGACATGACGGAGCATCAAACCCGGCAAGAAGCCGAATTAGAGTTATGAAGTGGGAAATGGAAGGTATGTACATTCCTGTATCCTGCCAGCAATGTCAGGATGCGCCTTGCATGAATGTATGCCCAGTAGGTGCAATCTCCCGTAATGATGAGCTTGACACTGTGGAAATAGATCAGGATAAATGCATTGGCTGCCGTACTTGTGTAGCTGTTTGTCCATTTGGTGCAATGAGTTTTAACACTACGGACAGAAAAGTATTTAAATGCGATCTATGCGATGGAGACCCACAATGTGTAAGATTTTGCGAAGTTGGATGTCTTGAATATATAGATGCTGGTGATGTCAGCATACTTAAAAATAAAGAAGCTGCCGCAAAATTAATGATTGCTAATCAAAAAGCTACAATGTTATAATTCTGACTATCAGTTCGTCTTATAGTTTGAATTGCCTTAGTGCATGTTTCGGTATACACTGCTGAAACATGCACTTTTTATTTTTACGATTATAAAATTTTTAAAAAATATGAACTCAAACAAAAAAAAACTTGCAATTATTTCCGGTTACTTTTCCAATGAAACCTATGGACTGCTTGGGCCGCAAATGGCTGCTACAATCATTAAAGACAACACTTCTTATGACAGCATAGTCATTGCTGTAACAAACGAATACAACAAGGTTTAATTAAAAAGAGCTCTTAACGATTATTTTGCAGGAGAAGAATCAACACAGCAATCAATAGTTGGATTCTCCACCCTTGGGGGCAGGCTTGATCTTTTTGAACTTGCAAAAGAATTAAAAGATGAAGGTGCAATAACAATACTTGCAGGACCCCAGGCTGGAGTTGACTTTAGAGGAGAAACCGGAAAAGAAGCATTTCCTCACAGATTCCAAGGCTTTGCTGATCATTTTAATTTTGCAATCCAGGGACCTGCCGAACAAATAATTCCCTTTCTTAATTCAGATCTTGACAATTATAATTACCCTGGTTTTGTTTATAAAGATAAATCAAATACAATCATTTCCAACCCTCCTGCTGCTTTTACCAGCGAGTATCTTTCAAAAGTATTCTGGGATAACATTTTTATTTTAGAAGGCTCATCATTTAAACACTTAAAAATTACGTCAGCTCAAATATTGCAGCAAATTGGATGTCCTCATGCTTCGGTTTCCAGACAAATCAGTATAGGCTATCCAGAGGCATTGTCTGAGAAACAATCCTCAATTAAAATCGAACAAAAAGGTTGTAGTTTCTGTGATGTTGCAGCAGATAAAGGTTATATGGGGAATACAACAGATAATGCTATTACAGAACAATTAAAACTGCTGCCTGAAATAAAAAATTCCAAAAAAATACCTTTTGAACTTATCAACGAAAACCCTGTTCCGAAACTTGAGTCTCTGTTAAAAATTGCTGACTCTTTAAAAATCAGGCTTTCACAAATAAATCTTACCTTAAGAGCAGATTACTTTGTTGCAGGCTTTGATAAATTTAGAATTGTTTTAAAAAAAGCTCAAAATAATAAAATTAAAATACTTGCTTCCTCTATTGGTTTTGAATCCTTTGATGACAGTATCTTAAAAAACCTTAATAAAGGTGTGACTGCTGAAACAAATATTAAGGCCATAAGAAAAATGAGAACGCTTGAATATGAATTTCAAAACACCTTTTTCTATACAAGAAAAGATGGAGCTAATCATGGCTTTATTCACCCAACTCCATGGGATAATGCTGAAACTACGCAAAACATTAACATTTTAGTTGCAAGGTATAGCCTTGCTAAGGATATCCTTCCTAACCACAGTACCCCGTTAATTATCCACCATGCCTCAGCCCTTGCAGAGTGGGCACGGCAAATTGAAATAGAGCAGGATATTCGATTTTCCAGACACGGTTCCACAATAGGCTGGTGGCAAATAGATGGAAAAATTATTATTTAATATATTTGTACAGATTTTACTTACATATCTCTTGACCAGTAACCACTTTTCTGATAATCCTTCAAGCTGAATTAGTATGTTTATACGGCTAACCTGAAAGAGCTGAAAACACGGGCTTAGTCGCTGTTGTTAATTAAATTAATGTTAGGAGAATGAAGATGAAAAAATTAATTTTGTTAGGTTTAAGTTTATTTTTAGTTTTATCTTTTACCTGCACAGCAAGTTCCAAGACTTTAAAGGTCGGTCTTGATGCTGATCCCGTATCTCTTGATCCACAGGTTCAACTTTCAGGTGGGATGCTTCAACTTTCACACTGGGTATTTGATCCTCTTGTACGTTGGACTCAAGAATTAACTTTCGAACCCCGTCTTGCTACAAAATGGGAAAGAATTAACGAGTATAGAGTTCGTTTTTATCTTAGAAAAGATGTTAAATTTCACAGCGGTAATCCATTTACTGCAAAAGATGTAAAATGGTCATTTGACCGCATGAAAAAAAGTGTCGATTTTAAAGGTCTTCTTGAGCCATTTGTTGGAGTAGGCATTGTTGATGACTTTACAGTCGATGTTGTTACAACCAAACCCTATGCTCTCCTTCTCAACATGGCAACTTACTTTTTTGCCATGGATAGCAAATTCTATACAGGAACCGATAAGACTGGTCAGCCAAAAGATGCTTGTGTAAAATTTACACATACTTTTGCCAATGGTAATGAATCAGGTACCGGCGCCTTTGTTGTTGAAAAATTCGAACAAGGTGTTGTACTTGAAATGAAACGTTTTAAAAATTACTGGGACACAAAATCTCCTGGTAATGTTGACAAATTCATCCTTACTCCTATTAAAGAAGATGCAACAAGAGTTGCAGCCCTTCTTTCCGGTGATGTTGATTTTATCGCTCCTGTTCCTCCTACAAATTTTAAAGGAATTGAGTCTAATTCTAAAGTTGACCTTGTTACAATTTCAGGAGGCCGTATAATTACTTTTCAGATGAATCAGGACAGAGTTAAAGCTTTTAAAGATGCCAGAGTTCGCCAGGCAATCTGTTATGCAGTAAACAACGCAGGTATTGTAAAAAAGATCATGAAAGGAACTGCTACAGTAGCTGCTCAACAGGGACCTGCAGGTTATGTTGGATATAAAGCAAGCCTTAAACCAAGATTTGACCTTAAAAAAGCTAAAGCCCTTATGAAAAAAGCAGGCTATGCTGATGGATTTGAAATTACCATGATGGCTCCAAACAATCGTTATGTTAATGATGCAAAGATTGCTGAAGCAACAGCACAAATGCTTTCTAAAATTGGTATTAAAGTAAATCTTAAGACCATGCCAAAGGCTCAATACTGGGATGAGTTTGATAAAAGATCTGCTGATATGATGATGATTGGATGGCATTCAGACACAGAAGATTCTGGTAATTTTACAGAATTCTTAGGTATGTGCTACAACAAAGACACAGGCTATGGCCAATATAACAGTGGTGCTTATTGTAATCCAAAAGTTGATAAGCTTGTAATCGATGCTCAATCAGAAACTGATCTTGATAAAAGAGGCAAGATGCTTCAAAAAGTTGAGCAAATTCTTTATGATGAAGCTGCTTTCTTACCATTCCATTGGCAGAATCATGCTTATGGAGCAAAGAAAAACTTTAAAATCAAACCTATTCTGAATGCTATGAACTTTCCATATTTTGGAGACCTTGTAATAGAATAAAGAAAAGATTTGATAATAATCAACAAACCAGGGGTCTGTTATAACTGACCCCTGGTTATCAAATTTAACACAATACAAGATAAATTTATGTTTGCATTCATTATAAGAAGAACTATCCAGGCGATCATGGTCATGCTGGTCATCAGCTTGATAGGATTTTCAATAAAAAGCAATATTGGCGATCCTGTTCGTGACCTTGTAGGCGAAAGGGTTTCGCCGGAAGAAAGAGCAGCAATGGCTGACAAACTAGGGCTGAACGACCCTTTTTTTACACAATATACAAGATTTATAAAAAATGCTGTCACAGGTGACCTTGGAACATCTTTGATTTATCGAAAACCATGCCTTGAGGTTATTTTAAAACATGCTCCTGCAACTATTGAACTTGTTTTTGGTGCTGCTTTAATAATAATTTTAATATCTCTGCCCCTGGGTGTATTCTCAGCACTAAAACCTAAACATTTATTTTCCAGATTTATCATGGGGTTTTCCACATTGGGAGTTTCAATACCTGTCTTTTTAACTGCCATTATGTTTATTTATCTTTTTGCTGTAACTCTGGGCTGGCTTCCATCCTATGGGAGAGGTGAAACCGTGGATATTTTCAAAAATGGTTACTGGAACTCGGGCTTTTTGACCATTGATGGATTACAACACCTTGTTCTTCCTTGTGTATCCCTGGCATCTATAATGCTTCCATTATATATTCGCCTTATCAGATCTGAAATGATGGAAGTTCTTGAAACAGAATATATTAAGTATGCATGGGCAAAAGGACTTTCACCCATGCGTATCTGGCTTGTTCATGCATTTAAAAACACATTACTTCCTGTTGTTACAGTTTTCGGTCTGCAAATTGGTATTATGTTTGCCTTTACAATACTTACTGAAACAGTTTTTCAATGGCAGGGAATGGGATTTATGTTTTTAGAAGCAATTCAACGTGCAGATATCTCTCTTCTAATTGCATATCTCGTTGTTGTGTCAAGTGAGTTTGTATTTGTAAATACGGTCGTTGATATTTTTTATGGTTTTATTAATCGCACAGTAAGAATAGCAGAAACAAAATGAAAAGTTCATTAACCAAATTTAAAGAATCATACTTTCTATACAGTTTTAAAAACGACA
>JAIOSM010000216.1 GCA_021107575.1 Desulfobacteraceae bacterium
CCATCTTTACCCATACCCGTAAGAATGATGCCAAGGGCATTAGCTCCTGCATATCTGGCAACGGATTTAAACAAAACATCTGCGGCAGGCCTCTGGTAGTGAACAAGGGGGCCTGTTTTGACGTCTACATAATATCTGGCACCGCTTCTTTTAAGGAGCATATGATAATTGCCCGGTGCGATCAGAATCTGACCATTTGTAACCGTGTCTCCATTTTTTGCTTCTGTAACAGTCATCTGGCACAACTCGTCTAATCTCTGAGCAAATGATGTTGTAAACTGAGCAGGCATGTGCTGGACCACCACAACCCCTGGAGAATTTCGAGGCAGCATGGCCAAGACTTTTTTTAAGGCTTCTGTTCCGCCTGTTGAAGCACCAATAGCGATGATTTTATTTGTAGTGGTGGTGAGTGCTTTTGATGTAATAGCGGCCATTGGCTTATTCTCTATTTTTGGAGTAGACAATGGTGTCATTTTAGCCCCATAAACCGCTTTAATTTTTTCTCCCAGCTGTATACTCATATCACCCACAGAATAAGCAGCGCTGGGTTTTGAAATAACTTCAAGAGCCCCAAGAGAAATTGCTTCAAGAGCAATCTTGCTTCCCTTTGAAGTTAAAGAACTGACAATGATAACAGGAAGGGGGAAGTGCTTCATCAGCTTTTTTAAAAATGTGATACCGTCCATGCGAGGCATTTCAATATCAAGAGTAATCACATCCGGCTTGAGTTTAATAATTTTGTCACGTGCGACATAAGGATCCGGTGCTGTCCCCACAACTGTAATGCCTCTCTGTTTAGACAATTGCTCGGTAAAAACTTTCCTTACCACAGCTGAATCATCAACTACCAGAACTTTTATGTCCGCTTTCATACCTGATTTTATGTCAGGGGCCATATAAAACTCTCCATATTTTTAATCAATTTTCAAACGTATTGCCATATTAGATTCAGCGGTCTCTACAATGGTTAACATTTCTTTTTCATGGATTTTTGATTCCTCAATCACTTCTGGGAGACCCAGCTTAAACGGAACTTTTGTGTCAATTTTACTCAAAGCATTGCCACAAACCATGTTCAACATTTCTGTCAATGTACCTAAAAGGTGATCATCTGTAAGCAGACCCCTGGCTTCACCCATGAAATTTTCAGCCATTTCTCCAATTAAATTTTTGGAGGCGAGGATACACAGACTCCCTGAGAGATCTCCCGCGAATTTTAACTCGCTTGCTATAATAGGTTTGTCCATTCCGCATTGAGCAAGTGTTGCTTCTTCCCCAAATTCAACGGGCAAAAAAAACATGGTTTCCATAACTTCAGAAATCGAAGTCTTCATCGCTGTCATCAAGATCTTCATCATAACGTGTTTCTCCAAGAATATTATTTATTAAATCCCTGATGGTTTCAGGGGTAAAGGGTTTGGTGATATATCCAGCAGCACCGCTGTCCATGAACTCCTTTATCTTGGCATCATTGCCCTCTGTAGAGATGACAACGATTGGAATATCCTTAAAAAGATCATCTTTTTTAATGATTTTTATCAATTCCAGGCCATTCATGACAGGCATGTTATAATCTGTTATAACGATATCAATCCAGTCATTTCTCATGAGTTCAAGTGCTTCTTTACCATTGGCAGCTTCACGGTAGTTTGAATTCCCATAGCCTGCTGCCTTAAAGGTTCTTTTTATAACAGAACGCATGGGCAATGAATCATCGACTATTAATATTGAAAACGACATTGTTTTTTCCCTTATAGTTAACATTAAACAATTTAAGTATTAAACGATATGTAACAATTCTTCAATTTCCTGAATGTTAATGCAAAACTCCGCAATAATCATGGCAAGGTCATCTGCTGACACATTAAGTGCCTTCATTGCCTGACGTTTAAACCGGTATGAAAGCCCATCCGACCCCACACCAATTCCCATCATCATACAGATGCAGTCCGCAAGATACACTGCGGCAATTTCTTTATCTTTGATCATGGATTCATCAGACAAGTGATGATGCCGTATAATTTTAATCATTTTCGGACTGAATTTCCACATCTTTGCGATCATAGCCCCCAGTTCCGCATGGTCAATACCTAAGATTTTTTTCTCGGCTTCTCTGAAACTGAAACCTTTCTTTTCCACAAGGCGTTGTATTTTTTCTGAAACGCGGGACACGTGTTTTTCAAGGACTATTTTTCCAATGTCTTTAATTAAAGCAGATGTAAATATCGTATTTTTATTTTTCAAAGACAATTTTATGGCCACCTGCCTGGCAATCACGGCTGAAGATACGGAATACCGCCACATATCTCCCGGCTCCAACCCATACCCTTCCTGGCTGCCGCAAAAAGTTTTTGCTCCGGATTTGAGTAAGACAAGTTCAATCACCTGGTCAGTCCCCAGCATATTGACGGCATCTTTTATGGATTCTGCCGGATTTTTAAGCCCAAAAAAAGCAGAGTTACAAGTTTTTAAAACATTGGCCGTCATCACCGGATCATATTGGATTACATTGGCAATATCTTCCATTGAGCTGTCAGGATTATCCACTATTATTAGAAGTTGATTGGCAACGGCAGGAATCGGTTTTAAATTTTTAATTTCTTTTATCAGTTCCTGAATGGTTGTCATACCATCACCTCCTTTGATCCGGAAGTTTTTATATAAACATCCCCTGTAGCGATTTCAATCCTGATGGTCCGGTTAGTGTTTCCCCCAATACTCTGCTTAGTGATCATCATCTTGTTTTTGAAAAACATTTTTTTAAGAGCCATGTAATTTCTTTTGCCAATATTAAAGAACCCTTTCTGGTCAAGGATTTCCGCCCCCCCTGCAACATATACTTTCATGCGCTGTTTAACAGCACCCAGTTTATAAGCTGATTTGAACAATCTGGGTATCCCGGAATCAGCAAACATATA
>JAIOSM010000111.1 GCA_021107575.1 Desulfobacteraceae bacterium
TTGTATCGGCATCATTTGATTAAGACCGGGCAAATATTTTAAAATATTTATCATCCATTTTAAAATTGGATTCATGTTGTTCCCTTGCATCATTGTAATTCTCTGGTTTACCTTGATACTTGCCGGAAGGATAAGCCTGCCACCGGCCTGCTTCCTGATTTCTTTTGATGCCCTGAAAGAAAGAGTGTTTACAATGCCAAACCCCATTCCGTATGTCTGATGAGCTCTCCCACTTGAATCGCTGCCTATCCTGGATTTAAGTGGCCTTACAGCGTACATGTTTTTTAAGGCATCAATATCATGTAGAATATCTACAAGTTTTTCCATTTGGTCTTTTTTATCAGCGTGTTCAGCCTGGTCTGCTCCCTGAATAATTTGACGAACCACACGTTTTAGTTTTAACAGGCTTCCTGCATTAATGGCTTTTTGAAGCTCATTGACTAAGAAGATATGGTCTGTTTTTCCCATGAGAAAATTTTTTAAATTAATTATTTCAAGTCTGGTAATTAGCCCGTTGCCTTTATAAAGAATTTCAAGAATATCTTCTGGTTTCAAATTATTCAGATTGAGTGTGATTCTGAAGGCGTGATAAAGCTGCTCAATATTTGTAAGCAGTTCTTTGAAATTCAATTTAAGCCTGTCAGGAACATTTGGATCATTATAGATATCAAAAGCCTGTGGGGCATCAGGGAGTTGTGAGAGGCAGAGATAGGTAGAAATAATATCGTTGGCACTAAAACAATCCATTTTTTTTACCAGATTTTTTATTTTTTGTTGTTCTTTGGAATCTGACAGGCTAAAGATTTGGTTTAAATCTTTAATACGTAATTTCATTGCCTTGACTGCTTCAAAAAGAATATATTCTCCAAGATGAAGGACAGAAGGCTGTCCCGGAGATGAAAATTGTAAAAAATGCTCCGGGCAAAGCTTTTTCATATCAATATCAAGTTCCTTGCAAATTTTATCCAAATGTTGCTCATTGAAATCATCCAAAAGGCGTAAAACACGTTTCTTTTGATATTTCAAAACTGCTTTGCCCTGTTCCATAAATTTAACTACATGGGGTTCAGCGAGAAAGCAGAGAAAGGTCGCAGCATCAGGAAGGTCTCTGGACACCCAGATAAATGATATGTATTGATTCCTATATCTTGCCCAGAATTCAATTCCTATTCGAAGATCGATTTCCATGATTTTGGCAGCTTCGATAAGTTCTGCGGCAAATCTTGGTTCAATATAATGATAATAAATTACCCTTAAACGGCGAATGCCTTTTATCCAAGCGTCCATGATAAGATGTGTGGGGGATTTTCGACCTGAGGTGTTGGCATCGTGAACATGGTCATCAAAGGTGATCTGGTTCCATTCCTCAGGCATTTCCAGAAGGTGATAATGTTTCAGTTGTTTTCTGATTACTCTTGCTTTGCCAAAGGCTGCCACCCTGAAATCATGGGCCAGATGAAGTTGAAGGGGATAATCACCTTTTGCCCTGACCAGCTCTTTCATTGTTTGGAGAAGAACTCTTGCTGTGTTTTTCGGCATGGGACCATCAGCAGTGCTGAAAATATCATCCTTCAGGCCTTTAAGGGCTTGCAGACGGTTTTCTATTTCGCCTCTTTCCATTGATTCAAGGAGATTTACAATGGAATAGGCCGTTATAAGCCCTTTAGATTCAGCAAGCTCTTTTATACCCAGAGGGTGAAACAATGGGTAATATAGTTTTCCTGTATAGTCAAAGGTGCTGTCAGCATCGTAAACTGAATTAACAATTCGGATCAGCTCATGGTCTCGTTTATCAAAGAATAAATATTTAATTTTAACCCCCGCAAAATAGTTCTAATGATTTTAATCAATATGCATGTTGTGAAAATCAATAGTCAATTCATATTCTCCAGAGTCCGGAAGTCGATTTATGGAAAACCCCAATTTTTTACCCAGCTTCACCATTTGGGTGTTTTCGCCCAGAACAATTCCCATGACACGCCTAACTCCCTTACTTTGTGCAGCTTTGAGACATTGTTTTAGAAGGGATGAGCCGATTCCCTGGCCCTGCCATTCATCACTTATTGCCATTGCATATTCCCCAAGGGTTTTATCGGACCCAAGTATAATGCGGCATACTCCGGCTATTTTTTTATCCTGCCCCTTTCCCATTAGCGCAACCAGAGCTATTTCCCTGTCATAATCAATCTGTGTAAGCTGGATCAGCATGGCTTTTGACAGCTCTTTTACAGATGAACAAAATCTCATATAAACACTTCTTGGTGAGAGTGAGAAAAAATGATCTATGAGCAACTTGGCATCACTGGGTCTAATAGGCCTGATAAAAAATTCATTATCATTTATTGTATATTCTGTTTTTTCATACTGCCATGGGTAGGAACTAATTATTAAATGTTTGGGAGATGGGCGGCAGGAGCCGGAAATGTGAATCCTGGCATCTAAAGCTGTTATGCTGTCATTTTTAATCATTAAGGGGTTAATCTCCAGCGTAATAATTTCCGGGAAATCTGTAACTAACCTGCCTGTTCTTATTAATAATTCTTCTAACAGTGATCTGTTGATCGGTTTCAAATCTCTGTATCCATTCAATACCTTTGATATTTTAGTCTCTTCTATCATCTGCTTTGCCAGACGTCGGTTCAAGGGTGGCAGACCTATCGAAGTATCTTTGAATATTTCAGTTAAAACCCCTCCCATTCCAAAAATAATCACAGGTCCGAAATTAGGATATGTTTGTGCACCAATGGTCAGTTCATAATCTGCCTTTTCTGAACCGGATCTTTCGGCGGCATTGACAGGAAAGCCATAGGATCTAAGCAGGTTTATTGTTTCAATATCTGGCAGGTGTTCTGCCCCATTGGCAAGAGCATTGGCTATGATATTTTTTGCCTTTACGCGGTTGATAATAAGCCTTTTGTCTGTTCGGACAGGAATTTCTAACAAGGTTTCAATATTGCGTCCATATTGATAAAGATTTTTAAAAGCTACGACTGCCCGTTTTGCAGAATCATAGGTAACAATTCCGGCTTGATTAAGAAACTGCCTGACCTCTTTGACATTGTCACCTCCGATCCATGTAGTGAAAATAGGGCAGGGCAGAGTTTCTGAACATGCGGTTAAGGATTTTGCCAGAATAAAGGTATCCATTGTTTCTGTGGGAGAGCATATCAACAGCAAGGCATCTGTCTCTTGCGCATTAGCACATATTTTTGTTACTGCGGTGTATGTCTTTGGTGTTGTATCCTCAAGAAGGATGACAGGATTTTTCCGGTTCCAGTTTTCAGGAAGGACGTTATTCAGTTTTTCAATGGTTTCTTCAGTGAGGATGGCAGGTTTCATCCCATGGACAGCGAGTATATCTGCTGCCATTATGGCAGGTCCGCTTGCATTAGCTATAATTGTAAGCCCTGGCCCTGAAGGGCGGCCTGTTTTTGCCAAAAATTCAGAGCAGTCCAATAATTCTTCCAGGTCATTGACACGTAAAATTCCGGCTCGACGGAATGCTGCGCCATAAACGGCATCTTCTCCAGCCCCGGCTCCGTCGTTAGATCTGCCTGATTTTAAAGCAATAATGGGTTTCACCCGGGATACAGATCGCGCAGCACTCATGAAAGTTCGCATATTGATGATGTTTTCTATATACATTACAATGCTTTCAACAGAGCGCAAAGAACCTAAATAATCAATCATGTTTGCAAAGTTGACATCAATCATTGAACCAAGGCTGGCAAGATGGCTGAAACCAACATTTGCGCGAAAGGCAAGCTCTAATACAGATGTACACACAGTAGCACTCTGGGAAAGAAAGGCTATTTTGCCGGGCAAAGGGGATAAAGTGGAGAAACTTGCGTTAAGGGACTTTGATGTGTTTACGATACCCAGAGAATTTGGTCCAATAATGCGTAAGTTATATTTTTGGGCGTTCTTTAAAATTTTATTTTCAATCACTCGTTGTTTTGCTTTGGTTTCCTCGGCATCGGAGGATATTATAACTGCGCCTGCCAACCCGGCCATACCACAGGATTCAACTATTTTTGGAGTTGAATTTATTGGTGTGGCAATGACTGCCATGTCTACCTTAGATCCGATATCCTTCACACTGGCAAATGAAGGAAGCCCCATTATGCTGCTATAGTTCGAGTTAACTGGGAAAATATCACCCGCAAAATCATTTTTTAAAAGGTTTTTTATAATTAAAAACCCAACAGAATCTTTTTTTTCGCTTGCACCTATAACTGCGACTGATTTTGGGTTGAACAGTCTGTGCAAATTATGGGTACTCATATTTTTTTCCTTTCCTGAATACTTAACTGAAAATACAGGCTATTATGGTATGATCCAGACAGTTATTTTTTTATCACCATGAATTACCTTCCAGGGTACTCGCCCAATTCCAAAACTGGCTACATCTGATTTTCCTTTTCTGCCAAAAATGATAGTGTCACAACCTTCTTTTTTTGCCATCTCAATAATCGCACCAGCTCTGCTTTTTACTCTTTTCATGATTTTTGTTGTAATTTTTTCCGGTTTTACCCCAACAGCCTCTAAATGCTGTATTGTTTCGCTAATAGCAGATTCAAATTCCTCAAAAGCTATTTTGGTAAAATATGCGCTTTTGTTTTCCTCCATTTTTTCATCATACATTTCACAATCCCGTACAACACTTACCAAAACAATCCTGCAATCAGTATTCTCAACGGTTTGTGTTAAAAATTCAACTGCTCTTTTTGAGCCATCAGAACCATCAACAGCAATTAAAATAGAATGATTTATTTTTTTTACACCTGCAAGGAGGATTGGAATAGTTGTTCCTTTCCCAATAAGCTTTGTTGAAATACTTCCCAGGGGAATGGGTAATATTGATGCTGACCATCCGCGCCTTCTAATTAAAAGAGCAAAATATCCCTTTTGTGCCTCTGCCAGAATATCTCTTGCAATCCCCTTTATCTTTTTTTTAATGGCAATTGTAATAGCTTCAGATTTAAATCCTGCAGCAATGAGCATCATTCTGGCTTCTGCCATGGAATTTTCCATTTTTGCTCTATGACCAATTTCCCATGCTTTTACCTGGGTCATGGCTCCATGACTGAAAGGGTCTTTTCTTATGTCATAATAGCACTCAGGTACAGAATCGATAACATTATACAGGACAACTTTTTTATTGAGAAAAGGTTTAAAACTGCAAAGATATTCAATTGTTTTAAATGCTTTTTGTGACCCGTCAAAGGCCACAAGAATTGAATTTTTATTTTTTACCATTTGTATTTCCCCTTTTAAATTTCATTTTATCCCTTATGCTGACAACCGGGACCGGAGAGTGTCTGAATACCTTTTCGGCAACGCTGCCAAAAAGAACTCTTGAAAGGTTTCCTCTACCTTTATTGCCCATTACAACTAAATCTGCATCTTCTGTTTCCACTGCTTTTAGGATACATTCAAATGGGATACCAGTATCGACCTTGATATTAATTATTGGCTTTTCATCAGAAAAGTTTTCGTCAATTAACTGGTCCAGTTTTTCCTGCCTGTCTTTTTTCAGATTCCTGATATAATCTTCCGGCACAACTTTACTTGAGAAATAAGAACTGATTATTTCAAGGCCCTCAAGATCACGCTGATTTATAACATTATAAACAATCATTTGTGTATCTTTATTTTTTACTAACTCCAATGCATATTCAAGTGTCATTACCGAATATTGTGAAAGATCAATACAAACCAATATTTTTTTTATTTTTTTCATGTCTGCCATCCTTTTTTTTATCAAACCATTAATAAAAACTTTTACATATATTGTTAGAGCAATTGACGTGCCAATTTTGTAAGGTAGACCAACTTCCTTGGTCTATAAGCATAGGAGAGCATATATCCGTTTGAAAAACAAAGCATTTTTCAAACAAATAATGGCTCTTCTATACTTATAGGCAAGGGATTTAGCATTCTTTGCAAAACTGGCACATCAATTGCTCTAATAATATATGTAAAGGTTTTTATTAATGGTTTGATAAAAGAAAGGATGGCGGACATGAAAAAAATAAAAAAAATATTGGTTTGTATTGATCTTTCACAATATTCGGTAATGACACTTGAATATGCATTGGAGTTAGTAAAAAATAAAGATACACAAATGATTGTTTAT
>JAIOSM010000213.1 GCA_021107575.1 Desulfobacteraceae bacterium
AAACTATTGAGAATCAAAAAATGGATGTCCCTGATATAGAAAAAATAGCAAAAACTGTCCATGCATATGGCTTACCTCTTATTGTAGATAATACACTTGCTTCTCCCTATCTTGTGCGCACTCTGGAACTTGGAGCCGATGTTGTGATCCACTCCACAACAAAATACTTAAGCGGTCATGGTGCAGCCACAGGTGGCATTGTTATAGATGGCGGCAATTTCCCATGGGAGAATAATAAAAGGTTCCCTGATTTTGCACCGTTTATTGAAAGAAAAGGCGAGCTTGCCCTGCTGGATAAAATATGGAGAGAGCACCATATAAATTTTGGAACAACCCAGGCACCTTTTCACTCATATCTTGCAATGATCGGCGTGGATACTCTTGCATTAAGAATGGAAAGGCACATGTCCAACGCAATCATTGTTTCAAAATACCTCAACTCACATAAAAAGATAAAATGGGTAAATTTTCCCGGGTTATCTGATCAGGCCGACCATGAAACAGCAAAGAGAATATTTGGAGATAAAGGTTTTGGTGCTATGATAGCTTTTGGCCTTGAAAATCAGGAGCAATGTTTTACCCTGATTGATAATCTTGATATGATATACCATCTTGCAAATCTTGGGGACTGCAAGACCCTGATTATTCATCCATGGTCATCTCAGTATGTCTCTTTTGAGCCTGATGTCAAAAAAAGCCTTTTTATCACACCTGGCCTTATAAGATTGTCAGTTGGAATAGAGAACCCTGATGATATTATCAACGATATAGACCAGGCGCTTGACAAGATATGAACAGAGAATTAAATCAAATTGTTGAAAAACAATTTTTCAGCATAAAAGATAAAAATTTCACTCTTCAATGTGGAAAAAGCCTCAAAGATATAACAATAGCATATGAAACTTTTGGGAGGCTGAATGCGAAAAAAAATAATGCAATACTAATTCTGCATGCATTAACAAAGGATTCTCATGCTGCAGGCATTTATGACCATAAAGATGAGAAGCCCGGGTGGTGGGATGTTATGATAGGTCCGGGCAAAGCCATTGATACTGATATTTACTTTGTAATCTGCTCAAATATTTTAGGTGGGTGCATGGGGTCCACAGGACCTGCTTCAATCATGCCCGGGAAGAAAAGACCCTATGGGATGAATTTCCCCATGGTAACAATTACTGATATGGTAAGAGTTCAGAAAAGGCTTATTGATCACCTGAAAATTGAAAAACTTTTGGCTGTTACAGGAGGGTCTCTTGGAGGTATGCAGGTCCTTGAATGGAGTGTACGATATCCTGATATGATGGAATCTGCAATACCTATCGCTACAACCATGAAGCATTCAGCTCTGTCAATTGCCTTTAATGAAGTCGCAAGGCAGGCCATAACCAGTGACCCAAACTGGAACAATGGAAATTATTCCCAGGAGAAAAAACCTGACATGGGGCTATCAGTTGCAAGAATGATCGGCCACATCACATATTTGTCTGATAAGTCCATGCGCTTGAAATTCGGCAGAAAAATGCAGGACAAAAAAGATGCGCCATTTACATTTGATTCTAAATTCCAGGTTGAAAGCTATTTAAAATATCAGGGCCAAAAATTTGTCACAAGATTTGATGCTAATTCTTTTTTATACATCACAAAGGCTGCTGACTATTTCGATCTTGAAGAGCAGCATGGTGACGGATCACCTGTTGATTCATTTTTAAATGCAAAAGCAAGGTTCCTGGTCATCTCCTATTCTTCTGACTGGCTCTATCCAACATCTGAATCCAAAGCAATTGTAAATGCTTTAAAAAAAAACAGGCTTGATGTGAGCTTTTGTGAAATTGAATCAGAGTGGGGCCATGATGCATTTCTTCTACAGGATAAGAGACTTGATAAAATGATAAAAGGTTTTCTCGCAAGTGTATACGAAAAAACAGAGGACAACTAATAATGAGATTTGATCTTAAAATTCTGGCTTCATGGATAAAGCCCGGGTCAACTGTTTTAGGCCTTGGATGTGGCGAGGGTGATCTGCTCTATTATCTCAAACAAGAAAAAAATGTTAAAGAAACCGGAATTGAAATTAAAGAAAAAAAAGTTGCCCTGTGTATTGAAAAAGGACTATCTGTCCTTCAAGGCGATATAAATAAGGAAATATTGGATTATTCAGACAAAAGCTTTGATTATTGCATCTTAAGTCAGACTTTGCAGCAGGTATATGACCCTGAAGGTTTAATAAAAGAAATCCTGCGAGTTGGGAAAAAAGCAATAGTCAGTTTCCCCAACTTCGGGCATATTAAAATCAGGCTTCAACTCCTTGGTGGTGGTAAAGCCCCAGTATCAAGAGAACTGCCATATCAATGGTATGATTCACCAAATATAAGAGTTTTAACACTTGAAGACTTTAAAATATTTGCCAATAAAATAGGTTTTAATATTCATAAAAAAGCAGCTATTAAACCGGGTGAAAAGAGCCATGAAGGAAAAATTGTTAAATTTTTACCAAACCTGTTTGCAACATATGGAATTTATGAAATCGGAAAATAATAAGGAGTAATATAAAATGAAAATGAAGATAACATCCCTTGCAGTCAGTAAAAAAAAGGGGACTATAAAAACAACAGTCAATACAGCAACTTTAATAGAGAACCATGGGTTTAAAGATGATGCCCATGCAGGAGACTGGCACAGGCAGGTAAGTTTTTTATCTCAGGAAAATATAGATGCAGCAAATAAAAGAGGCCTTGATGTTTCCTTTGGAGATTTTGCGGAGAACATTGCAAGTCTTGGTGTTGACTGGAAAACACTCCCTGTGGGCACAAAAGTACAATTGGGAGATAAGGCTGTTGTTGAAATAAGTCAGATCGGTAAAGTCTGCCATAAAAAATGCGCTATCTACTATAAGGCAGGGGATTGTATTATGCCAAAAGAAGGAGTTTTTGCAAAAGTCCTGAAAGGTGGAGAGTTAAAAATAGACGATAAAATAAAGTTTATTTAATTATGGAAATAAAAAAGCTTATAAGTAAAATCAAAGCCAGGAAAAAAGAGCTTGGAAAAAAACTTGTTATACTGACTCACCATTATCAAAGAAAAGATATTGTTGCCTTAGGAGATTTCTGTGGAGATTCATTTGCTTTATCAGCCAGGGCAGCAAATGATAAAAATGCCGAATACATAGTTTTTTGTGGTGTGCATTTTATGGCTGAAAGCGCCGCAATACTTGCCAAATCTCACCAGATAGTACAAATACCTGACACTGATGCCGGATGCTGGATGGCAGACATGGCTGATTCTGTTCTCCTTGAAAAAGCATGGACTGAACTCACAAGCATAGTTAAAGAAGAAAAAATAATCCCCCTTGTGTACATGAATTCAGATGCCCACATAAAAGCACATTGCGGTCGCAAAAACGGGATCATATGCACATCATCAAATGCCCCGAAAGCCTTTGAATGGGCATTTGAGCGAGGAGAAAAAATCTTTTTCTTTCCTGATGAACATCTTGGCCGAAATACCGGCAACACACTTGGCATCTCGCAAAATGAGATGGTAGTCTGGGATCCTGCAAAACCTTTTGGAGGCAACTCACAAGAGAGTTTAGAAAAAGCTAAGGTCGTACTCTGGAAAGGGTATTGCCTGGTACACACACGATTTACAACAAATCAGATAAAAAACATGAGAAAAAACCATCCTGATGCAAAAATTGTTGTGCATCCTGAGTGCACCGAAGATGTGGTTGCTCTGTCTGATGCTGTCGGGTCAACAAGCTTTATTGTAAACTATGTAAACAATGCTGAAAAAGGCTCTACCATTATTATAGGAACAGAAATAAATCTTGTTGAAAGACTTGGAATTGAGCATAGAGACAAAATAATTCTTCCGTTAAAACAATCGCTTTGCCCTAATATGTTTAAAATTAACCTTGAAAACCTTCTATATACATTGAATAATATCGGAAAAGTAAATACAATTCATGTTAAAGACACCATAAAAAGAGATGCAAAGATTGCTTTAGATAGAATGCTTACACTTTAATATGGTTGCTTGAATTATTAGAAACAAGCAAGAAAATACTACCGATTTTATTGACATTCTACCACAACGTAGTATATTTGATTAAAATACTAAATAAAGGAGATAATATATGTGGGAATATACTGATGCAGTTAAAGATCATTTTTTAAATCCGCGTAATGTGGGTGAGTTGGAAGGAGCCAATGCTATTGGAGAAGCAGGTTCTTTAAGTTGCGGTGATGCATTGAAATTATTTTTAAAAGTCAATGAAAATGAAAGAATCATTGACGCCACTTTTATGACATTTGGATGTGCCAGTGCTGTGGCATCCTCTTCAGCCCTGACTGAAATTATTAAGGGCATGACCCTTGATGAGGCCTCAAAGATAACCAATGGAGATATTTCTGATTTCCTTGGAGGCCTGCCAAAAGCAAAAATGCATTGTTCAGTTATGGGGCAGAATGCGTTAAAAAAAGCAATCGCTGATTTCAGAGGTGTCCAGATTATGGAAAAACCTGGTCAGATTGTTTGTGAATGCTTTGATGTTACTGATCTTGAAATCATAGATGCGGTAAAGAAGAACGGCCTTGAGACCACTGAAGACGTGACTGACTACCTTAAAGCCGGTGGTGGATGTGGCAATTGTCTTGAAAGGATTGAAGAAGTACTTGAAGCTGTTAAAGCTAAAGGATAATTTAAAAAAATGAAAATTGTATACACAGATAACAATGCTACTACAAAAGTTGCAGATGAAGTTATAGAAGAGATGCTTCCCTATTTTGGTGAATTATATGGTAACCCTTCTTCCATGCATACCTTTGGAGATCAGGTGCAAAAAAAAATAAAACAGGCAAGGCAGAGAGTGGCTGATTTTATCAATGCTGATCCCGAAGAAATCATTTTCACAAGCTGCGGAACTGAGAGTGACAATTCAGCTATTTTTTCTGCCATCAGAGCTTTTCCTGAAAAAAAGCATATTATCACTTCCAATGTAGAGCACCCCGCCATCAATAACCTTTATAAAGAGCTCCAAAAGACAGAAGGATATAAAGTTACGTTTGTTCCGGTGGATAAAAAAGGGCTTTTGGACCTTGATCTGTTGTACAACAGCATATCCGAAGATACAGCCATTATTTCCCTGATGTGGGCAAACAATGAAACAGGCGTACTCTTTCCCATTGAAAAAATCGCAAAACAAGCCAATGAAAAGCATATCCTGTTCCATACTGATGCGGTTCAGGCAGCAGGCAAAGTACCTATAGATGTCAAAAAAATTGGTGTGGACATGCTATCTCTTTCCGGGCATAAAATACATGCTCCAAAAGGAGTTGGTGTTCTTTATGTAAAAAAAGGATTAAAGTTCTCACCTTTCCTGGTTGGTGGACATCAGGAGGATGGAAGACGCGGTGGAACAGAAAACAGTGTATCCATTATCGGACTTGGAAAAGCCTGCGAACTTGCTAAAGAAAACATTCCCATTATAAACAGTAAAGTCAGAGAACTTAGAGACTATCTGCAAGCTCAGCTCCTTGATAAAATCATCAGTTCCTCAGTCAATGGGGATTTAGAGCAAAGACTTCCTAATACATTATCAATCGGGTTCGATGCTGTGGAAGGAGAATCCATCCTTTTAATGTTAGACCGTGAGGGGATCTGCGCTTCTTCAGGCTCTGCATGCACATCCGGGTCTCTGGAACCTTCACACGTACTGATGGCAATGGAAGTACCGTTTAAATCAGCCCATGGGTCTATTCGATTTTCTCTGTCTCATTATAATACTAAAGAAGAGATGGATCATATTGTCACCGCCATGGTGCCTGTAATTCAAAAACTCAGAGCAATGTCTCCTTTCTGGAAAGACGGAAAAGTAATATGATAAAACTTGGTCACAACCAGGATGAGCTGGCCAAGGAAATCAAGGCACGCTCGGGGATCAATTTTAACGCCTGTCTGCATTGCAGAACCTGTACGAATTCCTGCCCCTTTGTAGAAGGTATGGACTATGCCCCAAATGCTGTTATTCGTCTTATTCAACTCGGACAGGAAGATGCTGCTTTAAAATGTTCCACAATCTGGATTTGTGTCGGGTGCAATACCTGCTGCAGCTATTGCCCCATGGCAATTGATATACCTGCTGTAATGGACGGTCTTCGCCATAAGGCCATTGAAAAAGGAGTCAAAATTGCAGAACCTGATGTTTTAAATTTTCATACCGAAGTACTAAACACAGTAAAAAAATACGGGCGGACCCATAAACTTGAAATTATGATGCGGTATAAACTAAAAAAAATGGATCTTCTCAGTGATATGGGGCTTGGACTTAATATGTTGAAAAAGCGAAAACTGGATTTAACCCCATCCAAAGTTAAGGATAAAAAAGCCATTGAAAAAATCTTTCAAAAAAAATAAAATCAAGGCAAATAAAACCGGCCATCAACCTGAGCGATTAAAATTTTCTTTCTTCCCTGGATGTTCACTTAAAGCTTCCGGGCATGAAAACACCCTGTCCTTATTGAAATTTTGCGACCGCATGAATATAGAACTTACGGAACTTGAAGACTGGAATTGTTGCGGGTCATCGTCTGCTCACAGCATAGACCATAACATTGCAAAATATCTTCCCATGAGAAATATTTCTCTTGTACCAAAGGGGATGCCGTTACTGATAGCCTGTCCCAGCTGCCTTATCCGAATGAAATCCATGTACTCAAAAATCAAAAATGATGATGTCCTAAAGCAGGAATATGAGGAACAATGGGAACAACCCTTTGACGAAGACCTTGAAATTATCCATTTCTTTGAAATTTTCAACCTGATTCATGTGGAAAACTATATTGACCATGCCAGAGAAAGATTAAAAAAATTAAAGGTTGCTCCCTATTATGGCTGTATGCTTTCCATGCCACCGGATTTAAGATTTGAAAAAAACTATTCCGGGGTTATGGAACAAACCCTTGA